>JASGCW010000241.1 GCA_030053945.1 Limnohabitans sp. | reverse complement strand
GTTCGATGATTTTTCAATTGTTTGCAACAAACCTGTTGTTAGTGGCGATTTCATAAATTTTTATTTTAATGTTTTAATAACCGATTGCAGTAATTCTTTTGAAATTCTATTTTTATAATTAGGACTTAAGTACTCAAAAATAATTTCTGATTGATTGTTTAGTATAAATAGTGATGGCACAGGAAGAAAATCTGTGTTTTTGCCTTCTGATCCTTTACTAATGTAGGGTTTGTAATTTTCAGGTGCTTTATAGGCAATACCAAAAGCTCTAGATAATTCACCACTACTATCAGAGTATAAACTATAATTTATTTTATCATTTGTTATAGTGTTTTTTAGTTCGTTTGGCGAATCAGGGCTTATAGCAATTATTTGGTATCCTTTTTTTAGAATTTCTGATTCTAATTCAGCTAAAGCTTTTAGATGTAAATTGCAATACGGACACCAACCTCCACGATAAAACACTAAAACGGTTTTTTTGTTTTTTGTTAGTTCTTGTAATGAAACCATTTTTGAATCTAATCCTTGAATGGTCATTGTAGGGATTTTTTCACCTATTAGAAGTGGCGAAATATCTTGAGGATTATTAGGTAATTCTGATTGAGCAGTTATGCCTAAAAATGTAAAACAGGTAAAATAAAGAGTTAAAAAAAACTTTTTCATAATCATTTAATTAATTAGTGTAAAATTAGAATGACTACAAAAAAGCGTTTGTAAGCTAGTTTACTTTAGACTTAAAATTCTTTCAATTTTTTTAAATCGGTAATTATTATTTCTTTTCTATTATATTTTAGAATTTCATTTTGTTCCAACTCATTAATTAGAATAATAGCAGTTTGTCTTGAAGTACAAATAATTTGTGCAATATCGTTTTGTGTTAGATAGTTTTCAATGGTAGCACTATTATTGTTTATTTTTCCTTCTTTTTCTACCCAGTCTAATAAAAAAGTTTTTAATCTATATTTAGCGTCTTTAGACATCAAATTAGAATAGTTGTTTCTAATGCGCTTCATTTTCAGCCCAACGAATTTAGTATAGCTAAGAGCTAGATCAGGATGTTTTAGCATTAGGTTTTCAAAATCTGATAACAAAAAACTACATATAGAGACTTCTTCTGTTAGTGCTTTTGCATATTCGTTTGAGGTTTTGTCACTCTCTAGAGTAAGTTCTCCAAACAAATCTCCTTTTTGGATGATATCTTTTATGGTTTCATTTCCATCTTCATCTACCGAAACAATTTTGATATTTCCCCTTTTCAATAAAAATATTCTAGGTACTTCAGAGTCTGAAAAGTAAATAATTTCTCCTTTTTTAGCTTTTTTAAATCCTACAATGATACATAATTGTTTGATTTGAGACATACTAAGTGCTCTGAAAAGTTTATGATCTCTTAGATACCAGTATTTTAGTTCGTCGTACATAAAATATTTTTGTTTTAATTTCAATAAAAATATGGAATTACTTCAAAGATTAAAATGCTTTAACATAATTTTATTGTCTAGACTTACTATTTTTTTCGCAAAGTGTAATGATTTCCTCAATTCTTGCTTTCCGAGTTTCTTCACGTTTTGCTTGGTTTAACCAATACAAGTAACTTTTACGATAGGTTGCACTGAAATTTTGATAATTGATAAAGGCATTTGAATTATTATCAAATGCTAGTTGTAAATCTTCGGGTATTTCGTGATTTTCTACTGCATCCAGCGAAGTCCAAGAGCCATTTTGTTTGGCGATTTCGATTTTAGCTAAACCACTTTCGTGCATTAGATTTTCAGCGATTAGCTTTTCAATATAATTTTTGTTGACTTTGCTCCAGACACTTTTATCTTTTCGTGGACCAAAAGCTTGTTTACGACTCTCGTCATCTAATTTTCGAACAGTAGAATCAATCCAACCATAACATAATGCTACTTGTACCGCTTCTTCCCAGCGCATACTTTCCTTAACCGATTCGACTTTGTAAAAAACTAATTCAACTCCCGTTGAGGTGGAATGATTTTCGTGAAGCCATTCTCGCCATTCTTGAGCGTTTTTGAAATATAAAAGTTCTTTTTCTTTCATTTTTTTAAACCATATAAGGCATATGAGTTATTTAAGTTATTCTAATATGTACTTAAATGACTTATATGGTTAAATTATTTAATTATCCCCGCACAAGCCACTCTACCGCCCGCATTTCCTGTAGGTTGCGTCGTGAAATCATCGGCTCCTTTATGCACGATTAAGCCTTTGTTTGTGATATCTTTTGTAGCATCGCCACAACCTATACACCATTCGTCTGTAGAGAATTTTATAGTTCCATTTCCGTTAGCATCAGCAGTAAAGTTGCCTATATCACCTTTGTGGTATTCTGTAGCACCCCATTTGCCGTGTTTTTTGAAAGTTGGATTCCAGTGACCACCAGCTGAGCTTGCATCTGGAGCAGAACAATCTGCTTTTTCGTGTATATGAATGGCGTGTTCACCAGGAGTGAGTCCGCTCATAGTCGCCACCATCGTTATACTTCCATTTTTTTCTGTAAAAACAGCTGTACCGCTTACTTTGCTATCGCTTTTAGCTGTTAGAGTTACATTTATTTCATTTTTAGTACCTGAACCTGATTTACAAGTAATAAAAGTTGTAATACATAATGCTGATAAAATGAACAGTTTTTTCATTAGATTAAATTTTTAATAAAGGTAAAATTATTTTTATTGGTAAAAGAATATTTATTCATATCTTTAAATTATTATAGAAAATTTATTAATGTTCACTTAATGTTTTGAACAAAAGAATTTTATTTGTTTAACATATTTTTGTATTAGTTTTAGGTTCTAAATTTATTATGCATTTATAGGTATGAGTATGAAAAAGTATTTCTGGTTTTTAGTTTTTTTTGTTGGATTGACAACAACATTTTGTAAAGCACAAAATTCTGTCGTGGTAGGGGAGATAGCTCCAATGGATATGTTTTTGATTGGCATTGAAAAGAATGATGCAACATATATTTTGACATATAAAGATCAACATGCCAAAAATTTTAATGAATTAAAAAGTTTTTCTTTTAAAGAAAATATGTTTGAGAGTTTTTATACTACGATTATAAAAGGATTTGAAACTATGCCAACAGATACAAAACTTGATTTTTCGGGTGTAACTATGTTAATTCACTATGAAAAGCAGTCTGGTCAAGTTATGGCTCAGTTTAAAGAAGTTGATAAATCATTAAATGCAATTAGTTTTAGTCAATTTTTATCACAAAATCAAATAAGTACTATTTTTGGAAAGAAGCATTAATTAACGTGAGTTCGACTTAAGCAGCTACCCTTTTTAAATCAATAATATCTTCATT
>JASGCW010000090.1 GCA_030053945.1 Limnohabitans sp. | reverse complement strand
AAGAAAATTTTATTTTATTTGAGTTTAGCATTTTCGCTAATTGGAACCCAACTTCAAGCCCAACAAGAAAATGTAAATTCTATTGTAGCACCTGAAAAATCAAGGATAGAAGTCATAGGAACCGCAGAACTATGGGTTGAACCAGATATTATTTATGTCTCAATTGTACTAAGAGAAAAAGAATTGCGTGGTGAAACCGTAAGTGTCGAGAGTTTAGAAGAAAAGCTAAAAACAGAGTTGAAATCCAATAATATAAATATTGAGAATTTAAGTTTAACTGACGCTAATACCGAAGTATTCAAGATTAGAAAGTCTTTAAAAAAAGTTCTATCTTCAAAAGAATACAATTTAAAATTGACAAATTTTAAAGATGTAAAAACAGTTTTTTATATTTTAGATAAATTAGAAGTTCAAGAAGCAAAAATCAGCAGAACCGACGTTTCTAATCGTATTGAAATTTTAAAAAACACAAGAATTGAAGCAATAAAAGCAGCAAAAAATAAAGCTCAATATTTGTTACAAGCGATAGGCTTAGATATAGACAAACCAATTTTTATTAAAGAAGTAACTGATTTTGATCTTTTTGATAATAGGTCGAACCGATCGAATACCTATACAAAACAATATCTCAACGTTACTCAAGATAGCTCAGATTTAAATAATGAATTAAGTATTCAAAAGATTTGCATTACCTCAAAAATGCTAATGGAATATGCTATAAAATGATTCGGTTTTATCACAATGTACTTACTTATTCAACAAAGTTAAGAGCAACCAAAAATTCAAGACGCTAATGCTCCTTACATAACTACTTACAGCTTGAAATTAAGTTCACGAAACCTCAAATCTCGCTAAGCTCTTAATTTTCTTAATTTCTTAATGGTTATAAGAAAAAAAATGTGTTTTTTGTAGGAAGGTGACTTACCTCGGGTTAGTTGAAATAATTTAAAAACAATTGTATATATGGGTTTCAATATAGGAATTGGAGCATTAGATAAAAAGAATGAGATTGACACTTCTTGTGACGTTTTTTTGGATAGATTGTATTACAATTTCATTTCTGAATATATTAATGAAAAAGAATCATACTTGAATTATATTCAAATCATTTCAAAATTAGATGTTTCACCTTTGGCAGACATAATTTATATTGAAGATGATCAAAATAGTATGCCATCAAACCTTTATTCAATAACAGAATTGATTGAATTAATTACACAGTTGAAAAATTATATTGGAAAAAATTCAGATATTATTATAAAAAATCAAAATGCGAAAAACCAGCATTGGAAAAAATATGTAACAGAAGAATTTGAAAATGACTTAGCATTGATAATATTGAGTTTAAAATGTTTTGAAGAAAAAGGATATACAAAAGTATTTTTCTGGTTCGGATAAATATAGATGGAAGCAGGAAGATGGAAGCAGGAAGATGGAAGATGGAAGATGGAAGATGGAAGATGGAAGATGGAAGATGGAAGATGGAAGTTGAAAGATTATGAGACTCCTCGTTGCCTCGGAGTGACAACGGTATGGCATAGCTTTGTGACCTTTGTGGTAAACTGATTGTGCTCTTTGTGGTTAGAAAAAAAATTAGGACGGTAGCTTTATTTTCTTAATAATTGTAAGAAAAGTTTGTGGTTAGTGTTTATATTTGGGAGTTGTAAATAAATTAAAACTTAATATGGACATAAAAACAATTCATACACACATTGATAATAAATGGATTAAGATAATAGGAATAAGCGAAGATATTAAAAAGGGATTGTTTGATTTTGAAGGAGATAACTTGATTGGTTACGTTTATATTGATCACACAGCTGGAGTTACTTTAGATATATTTAAATTATTTGATATTGTAAACGAAGAAATTAAATTTAGAGAATCACCTATTGATAAAAATTTAAGAGTAATTTCCAGGTTAAATGGAATAGTCAAATCGAAAGAAATACACCTTTTATCCAAGGAAGCAATACTAGAATACGATTTGAAAGTACCAGAATATATTGTAAAATATGAAAGACCTAATTTAAAAGATTTTAGACTTAACGAAAAGTTTCACAAATATAGAGCAGAAGGCTTTCCTGATGATGTACAAATTTTATTATTACCCTCTAATAGCCTTAACCCCGAATTAATATGGGGTAGAGTGGAGAATTTTGAAAATAATACCTTAGAATTCCAACTTTTAAATCAGCCACATCAAAGTTTTGGAGTGCAAATGAATGATATGTTAAAAGCATCTATTCAAAATTTTGGAGAAGAAGAATATATTGTGTGTGAGGTTGATGTAAAAACAGATTCAAAAATACCTGAACAAACAAAAAAAGCTTGGTGGAAATTTTGGTAAAAAGCTATTTATAATATTCTGAATATTACAATAAATTTAAATGTCATATAAAGCACAAAAAAAGGCACTACTCAAAATACATTTGGCATTGCTCATTCTTTTGGGTACTAACTTCTTTTGTCGGATGAATTTTAGCATAAGTATTCACCAAAAAATATTATTTGGCTTAAAATTAATATTTTATATTACTGGTTTACTATTGTTTTTTAAAACAATAAAACCATTTCAAAAAATTTCGATTTACTTTTCTCTATATTTAGTTTCACCAATATTAATTTTTATCGGATGGTTATTTGATGGAATATTTGGAGCTATTTTGGGATCAATTTTTTTATTCTTCTTTGCGCCAAATGAAAGCTTACAGAAAGTTGAAAATATAACTATTTACAGAAAGTTTGGAGGTTTACTAGGTAGTTGTTGTGACTATGAGTTTACTAAAAATAAAATGTTAATTTTTGAGCGAAAGGTGGCCGAATTGAATTTGGAAAAGGTGAACTTTGATAAAACACCTATGATGCTAAAAAATGACACCCTATATTTGAATTTTGTACTGAAAGAATATGATGAAAATGGGAATATATTTGCAAAAGATTCAATAGTAAAATTGTACGTAAAATAGATATTCTTAGCTCTTATAAAGCTAAAAAATCTTTAAATGCCTGTATGCACATCCATCCCATAATAACAACAACAATCCATCCCGTTACTAACATCCATACTGGGTAGTTGTAGCCTTTCATTACTATTTTGTTTCTCGCAGCTACGAGTATAAATGCTAAAGCAATAGGTAATACCAAACCATTTATAGCGCCTGCGGCTAATAATAGTTTAACAGGTTTGCCTATGCCAACAAAAATGGCGGTGGATATTAAGATGAAAATGCTTATGCATACACGTTCGTATTTCTCAAATAGTGGGTGAAAGGTTTTAAAAAACGAAACAGAGGTATAAGCTGCTCCTACTACAGAACTTAAAGCTGCACTCCATAAAACTATCCCGAAAATTTTTAAACCGATGTTTCCAGCTGCAAACTCAAATACACTCGCTGGTGGATTTGATTCATCTAATAATGCACCTTGGCTTAAAACGCCAAAAGCGGCTAAAAATAAAATAAATCGCATCAGTCCAGAAATAATGATACCGCTTACTGCACTTTTGTTGACTTCTTTTATGCGTTTTTCGCCTACAACGCCTGCGTCTAGAAGTCTGTGGGCACCGCTAAACATCAAATAACCTCCTACTGTTCCGCCAACAATGGTTACAATCGCAATGCTACTAATTTCGTTAGGAAGAAAGGTATGTGTAATTGCTGTTGCTAAGGGTGGATGAGCATTATAGGCTATGAAAAGGGTTAGTGCAATTTTTAGTACTCCTAGAATTTTAGCAAAGTTGTCTATCATTTTGCCAATTTCTTTGACCCAAAATAAAATTAAAGCTGCTATACCACTTATAATGGCGCCTTGTTCAAAACTCATTTCAAACAACACGTTGCCTGCTAATCCGCAACCAGCAATATTTCCAATATTGAATGCAAATCCGCCTAACACTATTAATAAGGATAAAAAGTAGCCTGTGCCGGGTAAAATTTTATTAGCTAGGTCTTGTGCTCTCAATTCGGTAATAGCTATGATACGCCAAGCGTTAAGCTGTGCGCCTATATCGATAAGGCTTGAAACTATGATTACAAATCCAAAACTTGCCATCAACTTCTGGGTAAAGACAGTTGTTTGCGTTAAAAATCCAGGACCTATAGAAGAATTTGCCATCAAAAAAGCCGCTCCTAATAGTACTCCATTAAAGGGTTCGAATAATTTTTTAAACTTTTTCAATTGCAATATTATTTTGTGTAATTATTGAATTAATTCTTTCAGCGAACGGTAAAGCATATTCACCATCTCCGTGCAAACAAACGGTTTGAGGGATAATGTCAATTAGTTTTTCATTAATAGTTTTCACTCTATTATTCAAAATCATATGTAATACTTGATTGATTGCAGCATCCTTATCCGTTATGATTGCATTAGGCATTGAGCGAGGCGTAAGACTTCCATCATCTTGATAGGTTCTGTCTGCAAAAACTTCATTGGCTACTTTCAACCCCATATTTTGTGATTCGGAAATTAGATAACTGTTACTTAATCCATATACAATCAAATTAGGATTGTAATCCCAAATTGCTTTAGCGATACAACCAGCCATATTTTTATCCTTTGAAGCCATATTATACAAAGCTCCGTGTGGTTTAATATGATGTAATGTTGCTTTTTTTTCTTTGCAAAAGCGATCTAATAAACTTAGTTGTTCCGTAATGAGTTGGTATAATTCGTGATTTGAAAGATTGATGTTTGTTCTGCCAAAGTTTTCTTTGTCATCAAAACCCGGATGCGCTCCAATGGCAACATTATATTTCAGACATAAATCGATGGTTTTTTTCAAAGTGTTTTCATCTCCAGCGTGAAATCCGCAAGCAATGTTGGCACTACTTATATATGGCATAATGGCTTCATCGGTAGCCATTCCTTCTCCCATATCACAATTTAAGTCTATCTTCTTCATAATCTAAAAATAGTCATTTAATTTTAATAAGCAGGCAGTTTCTATTTTTTGAAGATTCAGTAATTGATTTTCAAGTAACTTCTTTGCATCTTCAATAGTTACCAATTTAAACTGAAAATTGCTATTCGGTTGCATTTGGGCAAATTGAGGCAAACTATGTGCTGTTATTTGTAAGATTCTGGGATAACCACCTGTAGTTTGATGGTCTGCCATTAGTGCAAGCATTTTTCCATTAGGCAATAGTTGAATTGTTCCTTTGGCTACTCCCGAAGACAAAACCTCATTGTTTTTTTCTTTTTGTAAATTAGAATCGATAGTATATGCCATCCGATTGCAATTATTTCCAAGTTTGAAAATTGTAGTTTCAATTTCAGATTGCGCTTCTTTAGTAAGAAAATCCCACTCAGGACCTTTGATTGCTAAAATTTCATTTTTTGCGGAATAAAAATCATTTGGATTGACTTGCCAATTAAAATTAAAGCTTTTTTGATTTATCGTTTCTTTAAAATGTATGTTATCACCAAATAGTAAACTTCTTCCGTTGTAGCCACCTGTTTTTGCAATCATATTAGTACTAAAACTATCAAGCCAATTATCCAGTTTAAAACCGCCTCTTACAGCGATATAGCAACACATTCCATTTGTTGGTTTTGTGAATTTTAAAATGGAACCCTCAGAAGCAAAATAAGGTTTATTTATTTGTATTGCTTCATCATTGAGATATGGTGTGAAATTAGCACCACTAATAGCAATTAGACAAGATTTGTCAAACTGAATTTGTGCTGCAGGAAAAAAACATTCTAAACAAGCCGTATTTTGAGGATTGCCCACAAGATTATTTGCGATTTGCATCGCTATGCTATCCATTGCACCATTAGGATTGATTCCTAAATGTTGGTATCCAAATCTACCTTCATCTTGAAAAGTATCACAAATCCCTTTTTTGATAATTTTAATACTCATTTAGTAGTTCAAATGTTGTTTTGTCTATAGCATAAAATTGTACCAAATTATTAGGTTGCAATAAACAAGGTTGTTTCTTAGAAACATCAAAAATTTTTAAAGGAGTTTGTCCAATAATATTCCAACCACCAGGAGATGCCAACGGATATATCCCTGTTTGATTTCCTGCGACACCCACACTACCGGGTTTAACTTCATTTCTAGGGGTTGCTTTTCTTGGCGTAGATAATTTGTTATTTACCATTCCCATATAAGCAAAGCCAGGAAGAAACCCCAACATATAAACTTGATAAATTTTTTCTGTATGCCAATTGATAATATCTTCTACCGTGCAATTTTTTTGTGCTGCCATTTCTTGTATGTCTATGCCCTCGTTATAATATACAGGAATTTTAATGAGCAAAGTGTTATTTTCTATCTTCTCATTGAAATTGGTTTTCTTTATAAAGTCTTCAATAAATGAAGTAATATCTTTTGACTTATTTTTTTCTAAAAACAATTTTGTTTTCAGATTGTCATACATTATAGTAACACTATTATATGAAGGAATAACATCAATAATGAAATAATATTCTTCATTTTTAAAAATGGAGAATAAGGTGTTGCAAATACTATTCAAATTTTCCAAGCTATCTCCTGAAAAACGAATTAAAATTTTGTTTTCTGTGAGATGTGTTATGGTAGTTAGCATAGTGAATGATTATTTGTAACTATTCAGTTAGTTAAATTATTGATAAAAAAACAATTAACAAAATACAAATAAATTCCAATATTTTAATGATCTCAGCATTCGCGTTAAAAAATTACCACAGATGCACAGATTAAAATAACTGGATAAAATATAAACTTTAATATTTATTTCCGCTAAGCGGATAATTTTATAATTAGTTTTCTAAAAAACCGAATATAAAATCTGTGCATCTGTGGTTGTTTCTTCAATTTTTTTTGAATATTTTTAATTGCGAATGCCCAGTTTAATGATTCAAAAAGTAAAACATTTTGTATCATTTGATGATTTTTGTCCTCAAGCTTCGGGATTATTATCAAACGAAAGAATTAATAATAGAATAGTTATTTTAAATTACGGGCTTCTACTTCTTTTTTTATTGCTTTAAAATTTATCGAGTTTACCGATAACATTGGGATAAAAAATAATGGGAAGAATGTAAAAAAACTTAATCCCTTTTTTACAAAACTGTAAATAGCAATTCCAATCATAATTCCTACAAGCACCGCACTGGTGATTTGTGCTGTCTTGACAGTTTTCCAGTTTTTTAATAATTCTTCGTCACTAAGACTTGAATAATCTTTTTGTTTCATTTGTTTATATGATTTGTTGGATAGTTAATTTTTGTTTTATTAATGCTAAATTTTAGTTTTACCGTAGGTAAATTCAAGTTCTTTACATAAATCAATTATTCCCTTTTTTCCCAATTTTGTAAACCCAATAATTGCATATTCGTTTGCCGTACCTTTATTTATTTTTCTGTGTGTTTGTGCAGGAATATTTATTTCCGAACTTAGAAAGTTACAACCTAAACATATATTTATTTGATTAATTTTTTTTGAATTCTTATAAAAAACAATAGCAAAGTGTGGGTTAAAACAACCAGCAGTTGTATCTCCATAAGTTGAATTTGATGTTAAAATCTTTAAAATTTTATCTGCTTCTTCTTGAGTCAATGCTTTTTGCTTTAGAATAGTTGGAACAAAATTTCCATTTTTATCTATAACATCTGGATATGGTTCTTCACTACCTTCAAAATCATAAGCAATTATTTTATCAAAATCAAGATTTGAAAAAGGTTTTCCATAAACTTCCTTCTTTTTTATTTTTGAAGAAATGTTTATATATTCAATTAACTCATTTGTAGTTAAATAGTTTTGTTTACTGTTTAATGAATTATTTATCTTATTTCTATTAATTCTACTTTTATCAAATTTTTGTCTAATTTCTTCAATTTTTTTATTTGATTGGCTAAAAGTAGCTAAGACACTAAATAGGCTAAAAAAATATAAATAAATGACTTTTTTCATAACAAGTAAAAATGTTTTCTTATATATAAATCTTAAACTTTATATCATCTCAGCCACTTCTTTTTTCAAATAATTTAATGCCAAAGAAGTTGGTGATTCTTGTTCCATCAATTGTGATAAGATAGTTTGTCTCAAAGTATCCGCATTAGTTACATCATCCCGATTAGCATTTTTTCTGATGTTTTGGATAACGGTATTTTTTGCAGTTAGAATCACATTCCAACAATCATCTGAAATGTATAATTGTTGTGTGATATTATGCTCTAATTCTTGTTCGATATGATCAATTAAAAATACTTCATATAATTTTTTATCATCGCTCATTGGAGCCACACGTAGCAATAACTTATTAGGGTTTATGCGGTCTAAAAATAACGCCATACGTTCGTAAGCTTGCAATTTTAATGGTAATGCATCTTTTTTGTTTTCTTTCATTAAAAGCCACTTGCGCGTATTTTTTTGATCTTTAAAGTATTCCACAAACAAATAATAAGCAACTCCTCCAGTAACTAACGAAGGTAGGGTATAAGCAGCAATTTCAAATAATTTAGAAGTATCCATTTTAAAAATTTTTTCAAAAATAGCAATTATTTATTTTTTTGAAACCAATAATACATTGGTATTCCAAGTAAAATCAAGAATAGTCCTAAAATAGCCTCTCTGGGTTTAGTTATAATAGTATTTATAAATAATCCTAAAGAGAAAATTATGAATAAGATAGGAATATAAGGATAACCAAAAACTTTGTAGGGTCTTGTAACATCGGGCATTTTTCTTCGTAAAACAATTACACCATAGGTTGTGGAAGCATAAAAGATAAATATAGCAAAAATCACCATATCTGTCAATTGGTCAAAGGAACCAGATAACACTAGTATTGAAGCCCAAATTCCTTGATATAATAAAGAATTAGCAGGTACTTTTTTTGAATTTAAAGTGGCTACTGGTTTAAAAAATAAGTTTTCTCTAGCCATTGCATAATAAGTTCTGCAACTTGCCAAGATTGTCATATGTGTGCAACCTAAGGTGGTAAGAATAATAAGTCCTGAAATAAACGTTATTCCGCCATTGCCCCAAAAAACTTTTGTAGCTTCTATAGCAGCAATTTTGTTGGTTTGTGTTGTTATGGCTGCAATTTCATTTATTGGTAAAAGGGATAGATAAACGGTGTTGATAAGCACATAAATTAGTATAACACTTATTACTCCAATAGTGATTCCTTTAGGAATGTTTCTGCTAGGGTTTTTAATTTCTCCACCAACAAACCCTATTGAAGCCCACCCTTGATATGCCCAGAATGCAGCTAGCATTGCAGAAAAAAAAGTGCTGATGTTTACCGTGTTATGAGGAATGTTACTTTCAAATGCTCTGGATATAAGTGCTTTCTCTGAACTTAGCCCAAAAATGATTATTGAACCTATACCTACTATTACAAATAACAATATGAATTTGCTGATTTTTGTTCCAAATTCGATACCCAACGAATTTATCCACGATAAAAGAATTATTGCACTAATAGCAGTTAGTTTTACACTGAAATTTTGAAAAGGATAGAATATACCAAATAAATTGATGTCACTATATTCTGTTAAAATTTCGGGTAATGGTAGTAATGAATTTAGTGATTGAGCAAAAACATAAGCTAATGAAGAAATAGCTGCTGTTTGAACCACAGTAAAGGCGGTCCAACCGTATATAAAAGAATAAAATTTATTATAAATTTTTTTATAATAACTAAATTCACCACCAGTGTCTGAAAGTAATCCCGCAATTTCGGCATTTGATAAAGCACCAAAAAGCGTTATTAAACCAGCAACAATCCAAGCTAATAGTACCCAAAGTGATGAGTTGAGCTCTGATGTCATAGGCGCAATTTTTTTATATACACCTGATCCTAAAACATTAGCGATAACAATTGTGATAACACTAACTAGACCTAAAGTTTGTTTTAGCTGATGATTGTTATTGTTCATTAGTCATTTTTTTGTGAATATACAATTTGTCTTTAAATTATTAGTAAATATTTAGTTGTTATTTGTAGTTTGGAAGGGAAGATGGGAGAGGGAAGTTAGAAGAAATTTGAGATTTGAGATTTGAGATTTATTTGGGATTTGTTATTTGTTATTTGGAATTTTTTTGGAGGGGTGATGGGTGATGGAAGTTAGAAGAAATTTGAGATTTGAGATTTGTAATTTGAGATTTGTAATTTGAGATTTGTAATTTGAGATTTATTTGTTATTTGGGATTTTTTGGTTGGGTGATGGATGATGGGTGATTGTGTCTTGAGATTTGAAATTTGAAATTTATTTGTTATTTGAAATTTGTTATTTGGAATTTGCTATTTGAAATAGGTACTTTAAGAAACTATAAACATTTGTTGTTTTTCCAAAGCAGTAACTGTATTTTTGAACTTTCGATTAGAAGTATGATTCAGCAGATTATAGATAAATTAAATGACGCACAGAGAGCTCCTGTATTACAGAAAGATGGGCCAATGATTGTAATTGCCGGAGCGGGTTCGGGGAAAACAAGAGTACTAACCGTTCGTATTGCCAACTTGATGAGTCAAGGGGTAGATGCGTTTAATATTTTAGCATTGACTTTTACCAATAAAGCAGCACGTGAAATGAAAAAACGTATTGCTGATATCGTTGGAAATAATGAGGCAAAAAATCTTTGGATGGGTACATTTCACTCGGTTTTTGCTAAAATTCTTCGTATTGAGTCGGAAAAATTAGGCTATCCTTCTAATTTTACCATTTATGATTCTCAGGATTCGGTGCGTTTAATTGGTCAGATTATCAAAGAAATGCAACTGGATAAAGATATTTATAAACCAAAGCAAATTTTAAGTCGCATTTCGCAATATAAAAACAGTCTAATCACTGTAAAAGCCTATTTTAGTAATCCTGAATTGCAGGAAGCCGATGCAATGAGTAAAAAACCTCGTTTGGGTGAAATTTACCAAAATTATGTGGAGCGTTGCTTTAAATCGGGTGCGATGGATTTTGATGATTTGTTACTGAAAACTAACGAATTGTTGACTCGTTTTCCTGATGTTTTGATGAAATATCAAGATCGTTTTCGGTATATTCTAGTTGATGAGTATCAAGATACCAATCATTCTCAATATTTGATTGTTCGAGCGTTATCGGATAGATTTCAAAATATTTGTGTAGTAGGTGATGATGCGCAAAGTATTTATGCTTTCCGTGGGGCAAATATCAACAACATTTTAAATTTCCAAAAAGATTACGAAGGCGTAAAAATGTTTCGTTTGGAACAAAATTACCGTTCTTCAAAAAATATTGTCGAAGCTGCCAACAATGTTATTGATAACAATAAAACCAAGTTGGATAAAATTGTATGGACAGCTAACGAAGATGGACCAAAAATTAGAGTACATCGTAGTTTGACCGATGGGGAAGAAGGTCGTTTTGTGGCTTCAACCATTTTTGAAGAAAAGATGCAAAAGCAAATGCATAATAACCAATTTGCAATTTTGTATCGTACTAATGCGCAATCGCGTGCAATGGAAGACGCTTTGCGTAAGCGTGATATTCCGTATCGAATTTATGGAGGCTTATCATTTTACCAACGCAAAGAGATTAAAGATGTTTTAGCTTATTTACGTTTGGTCATCAATCCAAAAGATGAAGAAGCCTTAGTTCGTGTCATCAATTATCCAGCTCGTGGAATAGGGGATACTACGGTTGAGAAGTTAACGGTGGCAGCGAATCATTACAAGCGCTCGATTTTTGAGGTAATGCAACATATTGATAAGATTGATTTGAAATTGAATTCAGGAACGAAACAAAAGTTAACCGACTTCGTAACAATGATTCAGAGTTTTCAAATTATCAACGAAAATCAAGATGCCTTTTATCTGACCGATCACGTTACCAAAAAAACAGGGCTAATTCAAGAACTAAAAAAAGACGGAACTCCCGAAGGTATTGCTCGTATTGAGAATATAGAAGAATTACTAAATGGTATCAAAGATTTTACCGAAGGACAAAAGGAAATAGATGGTGCACGTGGCGCTTTGGCAGAATTTCTTGAAGATGTGGCATTAGCAACCGATTTAGATAATGACACAGGCGATGATGACCGAGTAGCATTGATGACGATTCACTTGGCAAAAGGACTCGAATTCCCTACCGTTTTTATTGTTGGTTTGGAAGAAGATTTGTTTCCAAGTGCGATGAGTTTAAATACCCGAAGCGAACTCGAGGAAGAACGCCGATTGTTTTATGTAGCCTTAACTCGTGCCGAGCATCAAGCGTATTTGACTTACGCGCAGTCCCGTTACCGCTGGGGAAAACTAGTTGACAGTGAACCCTCTCGTTTTATAGAAGAAATTAATGACAAATATTTAGAGTATCTAACACCAGTAGAAACTAATTATCGTTACAAACCAAGTATCGACGTAGATATTTTTGGTGATGTAGATAAATCCAAATTACGATTAACTAAGCCAGTTTCTGGTACGCCGCCACGCCCCCTAACCTCCGAAGGGGGAACTTCACAAAACCCGAATATTAGAAAATTAAAACCTGTTTCAGGTAATGTTCCAAGTAGTTCAACTACTAATTTATTTGATAATAAATTGACTATTGGTAATATTGTAATGCACGAACGCTTTGGAAAGGGTCAAGTTTTAAACCTAGAAGGAGTAGGTGCCGATAAAAAAGCAGAAATTAAGTTTGAAGTGGGAGGGATCAAAAAGTTATTGTTGCGATTTGCGAAATTGGATGTGATAGGATAGTTAATTTAGAGGAACTCATTATGGTTTAATTAGGTTTATAAGTTCAAAATAATTTGAGTTTAATTTTATTAATTTGGCATTGAATTAATAGATGAGAAATATTTTGTTAAAATTGGTATAAAATTTGCTGTTATTGGTTTTTATCAATTTAAAGACCAAATAAATAATGATTTCAAACCAAATTTTAAATAAATCAAACTGGTTTACTAAACTCTCTGTTAGTTTTTTGTCTATCACATTAGCGATAAACTTATTTTTATATTTTACAATTCCATTATTACCTTTTTTATTGAGAAATAAGGCGCAAACTATTGGACTTATAGTTATGGGCTTTTCCGTTCTATTTTCAATTATATTCCCAATATATTGGCATTGGAAGGAAAAAAGTGGAATTTTTAATTCTGAAAAATATCACATTTGGTTAACAACTCTCTTACGATATTGTCTAGCAAGTACAGTTATAATGTTTGGGTTTGAAAAATTTATGGGGATCAATTTTCATCACACTTTTTATACTAGCGATACTCCTGTTGGTCTTTTAAACGGTCAGCAACTCACTTGGATTTATTTTGGATATTCCTACGGTCTTTCTGTTGTTGTTGCTATTTTTCAAATATTAGGAAGTATTTTATTGCTTTACAGAAGAACTATATTAATTGGTTTAACTTTACTTTTACCAATTCAATTAAATATTTTACTAATTAATATTTTTTATAAAATTGGTTTAGTAATAATCACGGCTGTTTTAATTGTTTTGGGATTAGTTTATTTGCTTTATCAAAGAAAAAATGAAATTATAGATTTATTTAAAAACTTTTCAGATCAGTTACCATTATTAGGCACTACTACTTTTAGAAATTCAGCACGTGTTTTAACTATCGTTCTACCTGTTTTAATGTTGACTTATTTTAAGAGTGAAACATATACTTCTTCAAAATATTTTGGGAAATGGAAAGTTGAAAGTATGAAACGTAACGGAAAGCTGATAGATGAAAACGCTTGGAAAAAAGATACTTTGGCTTGGAAAACGGTTTATTTTGAAGAGCGAGGAGAGTTGTTATTTACACCTAATCCGTATATATATGATGATAATACCTCAATTTATATGAATTACGATTATGATGATACAAAAGATGCATTAAGAGTTTTATCCTATGAGAAAAACCAAGATAAACCTGATACAATTCCAGTAAACATTCGCAATTTTAAAAAGAATTCTATGGAGTGGAATATGGTATTTTATAATGATACTATTCAGATGAATTTGAAAAAAGTTAGATAAATGAGCTAGGTTAAGAAACTTATTAAAAAGAGAAAAATTTCTTTTAAAGGCTTTTGTTTTGTTAAGATAGATATAAATACAAGTGTGAAATATATTTTTGTTGTTTTTTTAGTTCTATTAACCTCTTCTTGCTCAAATAAATCTGAGTTTAAAATGATCACAATGCTTGGTACTGATGATTATGTTGATGTAAGCGAATATGTTTTAATAAAGAAATACAAACCTATTTATTGCGATACAAATAAACGTCAGATTTGTAAATTAATTAAAAATGATCTTGCTAAAATAACCCTAAATCATAGGCATAAGTTAATAAATGGATTAATTGAATTATTTGGGCAACAATATAAGAATCAAATTTATATAATCAATTTTGAGAAAAGTGTTAGCTATCAATATAGCTATATCATCATAAGCGATTTAGTAGATGTCTATGTATTGAATTTTAAAATCGAAGATATTAACAAAAAAGTATATTTTAGATTAGATG
>JASGCW010000089.1 GCA_030053945.1 Limnohabitans sp. | reverse complement strand
ATATAAAAAAACCAATTAAAAAAATTGGTCTTATATATTATTCATTTTCGTATTAAAGGTTAGAAACAAAAAAAGCCTCTTAAAAAATTAAGAGACTTTCTTATTTGTACCCGGAGTGGGAATCGAACCCACACACCTAAGTACACGAGTTTGAGTCGTGCGCGTCTACCAATTCCGCCATCCGGGCTTTTGGTCAGCCTTATTTTACTTGATTAACCTTGATTGTTTATCATTATTTAAGCTTAGGTGAGTGCAAATGTAATTATTTTTTCTAAAAAACATAAAAAATACTTCAAAAATAACTTTCTAACTTCATTTTTATTCCTAAATTTGCACCGCATTAAAAGCAACACAACGCTCAACTAACTATTAAACAACAGATTAATGTCGTACATTAAACAAGAAGCAAAAATATTTGCCTGTTCGCAAAGTGTTTACCTTGCAGAAAAAATCGCTGAAAGTTATGGTACTTCACTAGGTAAAGTAACATTTTCACAATATAGCGATGGTGAATTTCAGCCTTCGTATGAAGAATCAATCCGCGGATTGAGGGTATTTATTGTTTGTTCAACTTTTCCAACTTCAGACAACCTGATGGAATTGTTACTGATGATTGATGCTGCTAAAAGAGCTTCTGCTAGACATATCACCGCTGTAATTCCTTATTTTGGGTGGGCACGTCAAGACAGAAAAGACAAGCCCCGTGTTCCAATAGGAGCTAAACTTGTTGCAAAATTATTGGAAAGCGCTGGAGCAACTAGAATAATGACTATGGATTTGCATGCAGATCAAATTCAAGGTTTTTTTGAAAAACCAGTAGATCATTTATTTGCTTCAACTATATTTCTACCTTATGTAAAAAGCTTAGGTTTGCAAAACTTAACAATTGCATCGCCAGATATGGGGGGTTCAAAAAGAGCTTATGCTTATTCTAAATTTTTAGAATCAGATGTTGTAATTTGTTACAAACAAAGAAAAGCTGCTAACATTATTGAGTCTATGGAACTAATAGGCGAAGTAAAAGGTAAAAATGTAATTCTTGTAGATGATATGATTGACACAGGAGGAACATTAGCAAAAGCAGCCGATTTAATGATAGAAAGAGGTGCGTTGAGTGTTAGAGCTATTTGTACTCACGCAATTTTATCTGGTAGCGCATACGAGAAAATAGAAAATTCACAATTGAGTGAGTTGATTGTTACAGATTCTATTCCTTTAAAGAAAGAATCAAGTAAAATAAAAGTGGTAAGTTGTGCTCCTTTGTTTGCAGAGGTAATGCAAATGGTTCACCACAATAATTCCATAAGTGGAAAATTTTTAATGTAATATAATTGCATTAAGCTAAATAAGTAAAATATTTATTAACTATATTTTTTTAAAATGAAATCGATTACAATTAAAGGATCAGAAAGAGAAAGCGTGGGCAAAGTAGCTACGAAAGCCTTACGTAATGCTGGAGCGATTCCTTGCGTATTATACGGAGGAGATCAACCAGTGCATTTCTCAGCAGAAGAAAAAGCATTCAAAAACTTGGTTTACACTCCAAACGCACACACAGTTGTGATTGAATTGGAAAACGGAAAGTCTTACAATGCGGTATTACAAGACATTCAAGTTCACCCTGTAAGTGACAAAATTTTACACATTGACTTCTATCAATTATTTGATAACAAAGAAGTTACTATGGAAATCCCTGTTAGAATTACAGGAACTTCTCCAGGTGTTTTACTAGGAGGTGTTTTACGTTTAAACCAACGCAAATTAAAAGTAAAAGCATTACCTGCAAATTTACCTGACTTTGTTGATGCTGATATTTCTGAATTAGAAATGGGTAACAAATTATACATCACGAAATTACACACTGATGCTTATAAGTTTTTACACCCAGACAACACTGTAGTTTGTCAAGTAAGAATTTCTCGTGCTGCAATGAAAGCTGCTCAAGAGGCTGCGAAAGCTGCAAAAGCACCTGCAAAAGGAAAGAAAAAATAATTTTATCTTTCAATACTTATTCAAAGCGTTCACTTTTGTGGACGCTTTTTTTATTTGCAATGAAAAAACTACTTTTGCATTATGAAATTTCTATTCAAAATATTTAAAAAAGAATTTCCAAGAGAAGAAGAAAACCCTATGAAAAAATTTTTAATAGTTGGCTTAGGCAATATTGGTGCAGAATATGTTAATACAAGACATAATATTGGTTTTAAAGTGGTAGATGCATTAGCCAGAAAACACCAAACTGATTTTGCAACAGCAAAATTAGGAGCTTTAGCAGAGGTTAAATTAAAAGGCAGAACCTTATTTCTTTTAAAACCCAACACCTATATGAATTTAAGCGGTAAAGCGGTTCAATATTGGATGGAAAAAGAAAAAATTGGAAAAGAAAACATACTAGTGATAACCGATGATTTGAATTTACCATTTGGCACCATTAGAATTAAACCAAAAGGGTCAGACGGTGGACACAATGGATTAAAAAGCATACAATCACTATTAAACACTACCGATTATCCTCGTTTCCGATTTGGAATTAGTGATGACTTCAAAAAAGGGCGACAAGTAGATTATGTTCTTGGCGAATGGGATGAAGAAGAAAAAGAAAAACTAACAGAACGCTTAGAAATGTCTGCCAATGCCATAGAGTCCTTTGCTCTAGCAGGATTAGGCAATACAATGACGGCGTTTAATGGGAAATAGAAAAATCCCAAATTCTTGGTCACTGAGCTTGTCGAAGTGCCAAGAATTTGGGATTTAAATATCTAAGATTGCTGTATTACGAGCAATAAACTATAGTTCCAATGCTTTTCTAGGGTTACCTCCCATTAAAATTTCAGCTGGATTTTCTAAAGCTTCTTTAACCGCTACTAAGAAACCAACAGACTCACGTCCGTCGATAATTCTGTGGTCATACGATAACGCAACAAACATAACAGGAGCGATAACAATTTGGCCGTTTTTAACGATTGCTCTATCCACTACGTTGTGCATTCCTAAGATTCCAGATTGTGGAGGGTTGATGATAGGTGTAGATAACATTGAACCAAATACACCACCATTAGATATTGTAAACGTTCCGCCTGTCATTTCATCAACGGTAATTTGACCATCACGAGCACGTAAAGCTAAACGTTTGATTTCAGCTTCTACCCCACGGAAAGTTAACAATTCCGCATTACGCATCACAGGAACCATCAATCCTTTAGGGCCAGAAACCGCTACAGAAATATCACAGAAGTCATAAGAAATTTTCTCTTGACCATCAATCATTGAATTTACATCCGGGAATAATTGCAAAGCACGAGTAACCGCTTTTGTAAAGAATGACATAAAGCCTAAACCTACTCCGTGTTTGTTTTTAAATTCCTCTTTATATTCGTCACGTAACGCATAGATAGCACTCATATCCACCTCATTAAACGTAGTTAACATAGCTGTTTCGTTTTTAGCCATAACTAAACGTTCTGCCACTTTACGACGCAACATAGATAGTTTTGTTCTTTCAGAACCACGTGAGCCACCTGTAGGTGTTCCCATAGAAACTTTTGCATTTATAGCATCTTCTGTTGTGATTCTTCCTGCTTTTCCTGTTCCAGAAACTGTTGCTGGATCAATATTTTTCTCTGCTAATATTTTTTTAGCAGCTGGCGAAGCACTTCCAGTTGCATAAGTTGCTTCTTGAGCAGGTGCTGTTTTAGCGGCTGTTGCGCTTGCCGTATCAACTTTTTTCTCTTCTGTTTTAGTAGCTTCAGAAACGGCAGCTGAGCCTGTCGAAGCAGGTTTAGCAGCACTTGTGTCTATTAAACAAACCACTGCGCCTACTGCAACTGTATCTCCTTCTTCTGCTTTAAGGGTAATAATACCACTCATTTCAGCAGGCAATTCTAATGTTGCTTTATCTGAATCAACCTCAGCAATTGCTTGGTCTTTTTCTACATAATCTCCGTCTTTAACTAACCAAGTAGCAATTTCCACTTCCTTGATTGATTCCCCTGGTGATGGGACTTTCATTTCTAAAATCATACTCTTCTCTTTGTTTAAAGTTAGATTTGTTTCAAGCTCCAAGTTGATAAAACTAAACTTGAAACCTTAAACCTGAAACTAAATTATTAATTAAATAAATTTTTATCAAAAACCATTGCAATTGCTGCTGCGTGACGTTTTTTAGAACGCACATAACTTCCTGCTGCTGGTGCACTATAGGCTTTAGGTGAAGCCACTCTAAATTTAACCTCATTAAAGTTCATCAACATAAATCCATAAGCACCCATATTTCTTGGTTCTTCCTGTGCCCATACATAATCATCCACATTAGGGTATCTAGCTATAATCGCTTTCATTTGCTCTATAGGTAATGGAAACAATTGTTCCAATCTTACTAACGCTACATCATTTCTACCTTCTTCTTCACGTTTCACTTTAAGATCGTAGTAGAATTTACCTGTACAGAATACTAATGTTTTCACCTCTGCTGGATTCACATTTGCATCATCTATTACTTCTTGGAATTGTCCTTCAGCAAATTCACTTATTGACGATACCGCTTCTGGATGACGCAATAAACTCTTAGGTGTCATTACCACTAAAGGCTTACGGAATTTAGTCACCATTTGTCTTCTTAACAGGTGGAAAAAGTTCGCAGGTGTTGTACAATCGGCTACATACATATTATGATTAGCACATAATTGTAAATATCTTTCCATACGCGCCGAAGAGTGTTCAGCACCTTGGTTTTCATAACCGTGAGGCAATAATAACACTATACCGTTTTGATTATTCCATTTATCTTCCGCTGCCGAAATATATTGGTCAATCATAATTTGAGCTCCATTAGAGAAGTCTCCAAACTGAGCTTCCCAAATTGTTAAGGCATTTGGATTCGCTAGCGCATAACCATATTCAAATCCTAAAACTCCATATTCAGAAAGGTGTGAATTATATACTGAGAAATTTCCTTTTTTGTTTGGAATGTGATTTAGTAAAATTACTTCTTCTTCAGAATCTTCTACCTTCACCACTGCATGACGGTGTGAAAATGTACCACGCTCAACGTCTTGTCCTGAAATACGAACATCGTAACCTTGGGTTAATAATGAGCCATAAGCTAACATTTCACCCATAGCCCAATCTAACTTATCCGTTTCATAATACATTTTTTTACGATCGCCTATTACTTTCGTAATATTTTTGATGAATTTTTTGTCAGAAGGCAATTCAGTTATCACTCCAGCTATTCCGTCTAAAGTTTTTCTATCCACTTTAGTGTCGTATTTTTGAAGCATTCCTTCAGCTTCTACTTGTTCGAAACCTTGCCATTCATCTTGCATAAATGGAGTGATTACAGTCAAATCTTTTTTACGAGAATTTTCTAAGTTTTCTTCTAGTGAAGCCTTATATTCTTCTTCTAATTGTTTTACATAATTATCATCGATAGCGCCTTCTGCTTTTAGCTTATCTGCATAAAGGTCTCTAGGATTTTTATGTTTAGCAATGGTTTTATATAAAATAGGCTGTGTAAACTTAGGCTCATCACCTTCGTTATGACCATATTTTCTATATCCTAATAAATCGATAAATACATCTTGTTTGAATTCCATACGGTATTCTAAAGCAAACAACATAGCGTGAACAACCGCTTCTGCATCATCTGCATTTACGTGAAGTACAGGAGACAAAGTTACTTTTGCAACATCTGTACAATATGTAGAAGAACGAGCGTCTAAATAATTTGTTGTAAATCCAACTTGATTATTAAACACTACGTGTATTGTTCCATTAGTTTTGTAACCATCTAATTTAGCCATTTGGATGATTTCATAAACAATTCCTTGTCCAGCCACAGCAGCATCACCGTGAACTGCTATTGGTAAAACTTTCGATGGATCTTCTGGATAGTATTTATCTTGTTTAGCACGAGCAATACCCTCAATCACAGCACCTACCGTTTCTAAGTGTGAAGGATTGGGTGCTAAATTGATATTGATTTTTTTACCGTTTTGATTTAATCTATCTGCCGTAAGTCCTAAGTGATATTTAACATCACCATCAAACAATGCATCATCATCATAGTCTTTTCCGTCAAATTCAGAGAAAATGTCTTGTGTTGGTTTCCCGAATACATTTGCTAAAACATTCAAACGACCACGGTGAGCCATTCCCATTACAAATTGCTCCACTCCTTTATCGGCTGCCGCTTCAATCAAGAAATCTAGCGCTGGAATTCCAGACTCAATCCCTTCTAATGAGAAACGCTTTTGACCAACATATTTAGTATGAAGGAAGTTTTCAAAAGATACCGCTTCATTTAATTTTTTAAGAATTCTTTTCTTTTGCTCAATATTAAAATTTGGCAAATTATTATTAACATCTAAACGACGTTGAATCCAATCGATTACTTTTGGATCACGAATATACATATACTCGACACCTATATGCTGACAATAAACATTATCTAAATGTTTGACAATATCTTTTAATGAAGATGGATTTAAATTTACCACTTTTGCGGCATCAAAAACGGTATCCATATCAGCCTGTGATAAACCGAAATTTTCGATTTTTAAATCAGGCGAATAAGTTCTTCTGTCACGAACAGGATTTGTTTTAGTGAACAAATGCCCTCGTGTTCTGTATCCATCAATTAATTTTAGAACATTAAATTCTTTTTGCAGTTTTTCAGCATTTCCTGAAACAGGAGCGCTACCATTTGCAATAGCATTTAATTGTTCTACTGGTGAAGGAAATTCGTTTGCAAAATCAAATCCTTGAAAAAATGCTCTCCAAGAAGGTTCTACACTATCAGGATTCTCTAAATATTGATCGTATAAATCGGCAAAAAAAGCCGTGTGTGCTGCGTTTAAAAAGGAAAACCTATCCATATTTCTGTCTACTGACAATTTTTGGTTAAAAAATTTATGCAAAAGTAAAAACTTTTACCATAAACTAATCAATAAAATAGTACATTTATGTGATTAATTTTTAAATCTTTAAAAAAATATGCTAAATAGAAGTAGTATCATCAAATTGATATTTTTTTCAATGTTATTTTCAGTTTCTTTCATTTCTTTAGCACAAAACGACACTATTCAAAAACCAAAAAGCATTTTTTGGCAAAAAGTACGTTTTGGAGGCGGATTAGGTTTAAATCTAGGGAATGGATTTACAAATGTTTCTGTTTCACCCACATTATACTATCCTCTCAATGAAAAAGTCACTATTGGTAGTGGAATTAATATAAGTTACATAAAAAATAGAGACCTATATAATAGTTGGATTTATGGTGGAAGTGTCATTGCAATTTTTAATCCAATAGATTATTTACAACTATCAACAGAAATTGAACAACTAAGAGTAAACATCAACTATCCTACTTTAAACGGTTCTTATGAAAACAACTTTTGGAACACTGCTTTGTTTTTAGGTGCTGGTTATAGAACAGAGAGCATAACCTTCGGGATTAGATACAATTTATTACATAAAAACTCAAACAATGTATATACAGATGCTTGGATGCCATTTGTAAGGATAATGTTCTAAAAAAACATTCCAAATTCTTCTATTCAAAAGTATTTTCTACTATCATATTAGGCAAAATAATAACACTCTTTTCTTTAGAAAAAGTTTAACAAAATGTATGGAAAAACCATACATTTTTTTTTGGAAAGCGAAGTAACTTGCATATACCAAATTTACTTATGTTATGAAAAGATTTATACCTTACTTACTACTTTTTCAAATTGCCTTTTTAAATGCTCAAGACAATAAAGGGATATTTGGAAATTCAAATTGGTTTAAAAGTTGGACAAATTTTAAACCCAAAACGACCGATTATAGAGAAGCGACAGAAATACTCTACGGAAGCATCGATAAAGATAGAGTTTTAAGCAAAAATCAGATCTATTTGTTGAGAGGCAATGTATATGTTACTAATGAAGCCACTCTAACCATAGAACCTGGCACACTGATACGTGGAGACTTTAGCAGCAATGGATGTCTAATCGTAACTAAAGGCTCTAAAATTATCGCTCAAGGTGAAGAAGCAAACCCTATAATTTTCACCTCTAATAAACCTGATTCTGAAAGAAAGGCTGGCGATTGGGGCGGAATAGTAATTATGGGAGACGCACCTATTAATAAATTTACTGGTCAGCTTGATTACGATTTTGACCCTAATTTAAATAGATATGGAGGCTCAAATCCAGAAAGCAATTCAGGAATTTTAAAATATGTGAGAATAGAATTTGCAGGAAAAAAAGACAAAAACAACAAAAAACTGAATTCACTATGTCTAGCAGGTATTGGAAAGAAAACTGTAATAGAATATGTTCAGGTGAGTTTTTCTGGAAGCAATTCCTATCAATTTAATGGAGGAGAAACTGGGACTACAAATTTGATTTCATACAAATCTATTGATGACGATTTTAGCTTTAGTGAAGGAGTTCAATGTAAAATAAACAATAGCATTGTTATTAGAAACTCTTTTGTTTGTGGTCCTAACGGATCAAGAGCTATAGAAGTAGATTCTTATGATGTAGCATCAAACGTTGATTTGAGTAAAAAAATCACCACTGTTGAAGCTGATTATTTAACTATTATTAATGACAATAACACAAGTAATAATGTAGAGAATGAAGCAATTTACCTAAGAGAAAAAACAAATTTTAAGATTAAAAATAGTGTTATTTCGGGTTTTAAAAGAGGTGTTGTTTTTGCAAACAAAATAATTGAAAACACTAATGAAATTGATTTATTTGAATTTCAAAACATACTTTTTAATAATTGCGACAACCAGTTTACCACTGGCAACAGAGAATACTTCTCTATTGTAGAAAACTGGACAACCACTAGCAAAGTTTCTTATGAAAAAAACACTGTTGAAGATTCGAAACTTTTTTCAAATGTTGATTTAAAAAATACACCTGATTACAGAATAGCACCTAGTACTGTTGTTGCTAATAAACAGTAATTCTTTCTCGCAAAATTAAGAATCAGCACTAATATGTTCCGCAATCATAATGCTAAATCTAGTTTTGTTTATTACTTTAAGGTGTATATATTCGAAAACACGCTTTGACATAAAGTAAAAGCGTGTTTTTTTTATTCAAAACCTAGTTTTACTCGTACTCTTTTCAAAACATCATTAGCTACTTTTGAAGCTTTTTGAGCTCCCTCCTGAAGTGCTTTATCTAACTCAGAAAGGTTATTCATATAATAATTATATTTCTCTCTTTCGGTTGCAAACTTTTCAAGAATTAACTCGAACAAAGCTTGTTTAGCGTGACCATAACCATAATTACCCGCTAAATAATTAGCTCTCATTTCTGCTACCTGCTCTTCATTTGCTAATAATTTATATAAGGCAAATGCGTTACAAGTATCAGGATTCTTAGGCTCTTCTAACGGAGTACTATCCGTTAATATCCCCATAATTTGCTTACGTAAAGCTTTATCATCTAAAAAAATATTGATAATATTATTTCGAGATTTACTCATTTTTTCACCATCAGTTCCAGGAATAAGCATAGTATTCTCTTGGATTTTCGCTTCAGGAAGCACAAAAGTCTCCCCCATTTGATGATTGAAACTTGAAGCTACATCTCTAGTAAACTCTAAATGTTGTTTTTGATCTTTACCTACAGGTACAATTTCTGCATCGTATAGTAAAATATCAGCTGCCATTAGCATAGGATAGGTAAACAAACCTGCATTGACATCCTCTAACCTATCCGCTTTATCCTTAAAAGAATGCGCAACTTTCAAACGATTATATGAAAAAAAACAATTCAAATACCAAGATAATTCAGTAGTTTGAGGCACATCACTCTGGCGATAGAAAACAACCCTATTTGTATCTAAACCACAAGCTAACCACGCAGCTGCTGTACTATAAGTATTATTTCTTAATGCAGCGCCATCTTTAATTTGTGTCACCGAATGTAAATCGGCTATAAACAAAAAAGATTCATTATTAGGCTCATTAGCCATTTGTATAGCAGGAATAATTGCGCCTAATAAATTTCCTAAATGTGGTGTTCCTGTGCTTTGTACTCCAGTAAGTATTTTTGCCATTGTAATATAAAATGCTATTTTTAGCAAAGTTAATCCTTTTAAGCAATTTTTAAAGAGATTCCCTATTTTTGAACTATGAGAATATTTAAAATTATCTTTTGGTGCGTTTGGCGCATTTGGTTTTACCTTTTGGTTATCATACCTATCATTGTTATGTCACCCTTCCTAATTATTTCATTATCTAAAGAATCTTGGTATCCATATTTCTTTAAAATGGCACGTTTTTGGGCTAAGTTTATTTTATTCGGGATGGGTTTTTATTATAAAGTTGAAGCTCAACAAAAAATTATTTCAGGAAACAGCTATATGTTTATCGCTAATCATACCTCTATGACCGATGTAATGTTGATGCTGGCAGTAGTAAAAAATCCATTTGTTTTTGTTGGAAAAAAAGAGCTTGTTAAAATTCCAATTTTCGGTTTCTTTTACAAAAGGTGCGCGATCTTAGTTGACAGAGAAAGCACAAAAAGCAGAACCGCTGTTTACGAAAGAGCTCGTAAAAGAATAGAACAAGGTTTGAGTATTTGTATTTTCCCAGAAGGAAAAGTTCCAGATGATGAAAGCGTAATACTAGAGGAATTTAAAGGCGGTGCTTTCAATATGGCCATAGATCATAATCTGACCATTGTACCAATGACTTTTTATGACAATAAAGAAAAATATTCCTATACTTTTTTTAGCGGAAAACCAGGCTTAATGCGTGTAAAAATTCATCCTTTTATAAAGGTTGACAACCTCACTCATCACGACAAAAAAGTTATTAAGGAGCAAGCCAGAAAATTAATTTTTGATGAACTTTCGGCAGATGAAAAATATATGGAGTACTCTATGAAAAGAAAAAGCCCAAATTAATGGGCTTTACTTTTTATCGAATTAATTATCTGATTCTTTAATTAGTTCTTTTATTTTTACCTCTAGTTCATCTGCTAGTTCAGGGTTGTCTTTTATTAATGTTTTAACCGCATCACGTCCTTGCCCTAATTTTGTATCTCCATAACTAAACCAAGAACCTGCTTTTTTGATCACTTCAAAATCAACAGCTAAATCTAATATTTCCCCTGTTTTAGAAACACCTTCTCCATACATAATATCAAACTCGGCAGTTTTGAAAGGAGGTGCTACTTTATTTTTAACTACTTTTACTTTTGTTCTATTACCAATTACATTTTCGCCATCTTTAATTTGTGATGAACGACGGATATCTAAACGTACCGAAGCATAAAATTTAAGTGCATTACCCCCCGTTGTAGTTTCAGGGTTTCCAAACATAACTCCAATTTTATCACGCAACTGGTTTATAAAAAACACAGTACAATTTGTTTTACTAATCGTAGCTGTTAGTTTTCGTAATGCTTGCGACATTAATCGAGCGTGAAGACCCATTTTTGAATCTCCCATTTCACCTTCAATTTCACTTTTTGGTGTTAATGCTGCCACCGAGTCAATTACTACTGCATCTACTGCTCCAGAACGAATCAAACTTTCTGCAATTTCTAACGCTTGCTCACCATTATCTGGTTGTGAAATAATAAGATTATCAATATCAACTCCTAATTTTTGAGCATAAAAACGATCAAAAGCATGTTCTGCATCTATAAATGCAGCAATACCACCTGCTTTTTGAGCTTCAGCAATAGCATGTAAAGTCAATGTCGTTTTACCAGATGATTCTGGACCAAAAATCTCTATAATTCTTCCTTTAGGGTAACCATTTACTCCTAATGCTAAATCTAAACCTAATGATCCTGATGGAATAACCTCAACTTCTTCAATTGCCTTATCTCCCATTTTCATTACGGTTCCTTTTCCGTAAGCTTTGTCTAATTTATCTAAAGTAAGCTGAAGTGCTTTTAGTTTTGCTTCTTTTTCTGAACTCATTGTAATCGCTTCTAAAATTTATTCAGTAAAAATAATTGTTTTTTATGGATTTGATGAAACAAGTTTTCAACAAAAAAGAAAATTCAATATATGCTCAAAAGAAGAGAAAGCCTAAATAAAAATAATCACCTTAATTTATTTTACTTTATGTGTTTTCAAGTTTCAAATCTATCATTTACACAGTTTAAAGTTTTCTGAAAAAACATATCAAAAAGTTTATGCTCTATGTGTTTTTATATTTGTCTAGCAAAACCTTGTTTTAAAATTTCGCCTGTTTTAGCATCTATTTTATAATATTTAGAAATTACAGTTGGAAATTTTGAGATGCTATCAGACATTGAAACGTGCCAAATATATTTTAAGCCGTTATTTATATTCAACGAATCCCGACTTAATGCGTGAATATAGTAATTTTTGCCCATTTTTTTTGTGGCTATTTTTATAATGTCTTTATAACAAATAGGGTATTTATCATATCGATTATGGTCAATGGTTTGTATAACTTCTCCTTTGTCATTGTAAAAGTATTCGTTGCCAATATTGAGATTGCCTATGGAATAATAAAAATTTGAAGAATTTATTTTTAAAGTGTTTTTGTTATAATTCAATAATTTGATTATTCCATTTTTTTTATTGTGATACCTTTTAGTGAACCCATCTGCGCCTGACGAAACTCTTATTTTACAAGTGTCATTTTCGATTATTGTCCAACCGCCACTTCCTTTAATGTACGGCTTTGCATCTAATAATTTTTCATTTCCTGAAATTTTATCGTCTAAAGTACAATCAGAAGTATTATATTGTATCTGTTTAGTAGAAGAACAAGCTAAAAGTATAAATATTGAAAATATTAAATATATTTTTTTCATAAAGTTATTTTTTAGTGTAATAGTTGCCATTGCCACACCCATAAGGATTCTTTTGTGTTGTCATAATCCATATAGTTTTTTGTTTTACCAATTTCAAAAATATGTTTATTATTTGGATTAAAAGTGTGTTCTAAGTCTAAAGCGTGCATAATTTCGTGGGGAATTTCTACCTCTGGCTTTTTATTTGTATTCCCTAAAAACATTATCGAATAATTTTTATAGGTTGCTCCATTACCATACGCAGTATCTTCATAATCACTAGACGTAGCTGATTCGGTTGTCGTTTCACTTTTTAAGTTAGTTAGGTATAAATATACTTCATTTGTTTGAGCAATTTTTTGCCGTTTTAAATGTAGCTGATGCAAATAGTGTAAAAACTCCAATTTCAAATCTCTATCCTGTGTTATATTATTTTTGCTCCCATTTGTAAAATAATTACTTAGTCCCTCTATAGTTCCTTTTTCATCTGGATTAGTAACTGGCGAAGTAATATCAAGGATTTCTTCATTTTCGTTTACAATATTAATATCAATAAGAGTTGGATTAAATGCTTTTTTTAAATATGTTTTAAGTGTATCTGAATCATTAACAGTTTGCTTTATTGTACTTATATCTCCTTTGTTATAATTCACGACCACCCAATGTAATTTTACTTCCCTTGGTTTAGGATAAAAAACATTCAGTGCCCCTGCAACAACACCATCACCCTCCACTTTAAGTTGGGCAGTGTTTCCTTCATTGTTACAAGTTATTTTTACTTGTTTTGCGTTTTTTAAATCGGCGGGTTCAAAAGTAAAATCAGGTGTATCTGCAAACTTAATTTCATTAAAAAGAGGATAGTTTTTTCGTTTGCTCTCTGTTATTTCTAAAGTTATGGTTTGTCCCTTTCTAATGCTCAACCACGAAGGAAAGTATTTTTCACCATAGACTTGAATGGGTTTGTATTCGTTTTCAAAACTAGCATATGATTTACCTGTATAGTATTTTTTTAATTCAGATTTATAGTCGTCAAAACCAAATTTACCATTTTTCACATCATTTGCATTAGCAGGCTTAAATGACAAGATAACTTTCTTTTCTTCGTCCTTGTCATCTTCTAATGGTTTGAGTTGTTCTACTGGTTTTTCGTCGTGCCAGTGTTTTTTTATTCCTTCGGCTAGAACGCCATTGTTATAAATCCCTCCTGGAGATAGTCTAAAAGTTGTACTCATAGGCTCGCTGGTTGTCGAAGTAAAGGTATCATTGTACGAAACACAATAAGTATCTTTTAGTTCAATTACTCGGCTCTTGCCACCTGCAAAACGAGAAGGGATTACAATTTTTACATCTTTTACCCCATTGTGTTGTAGCATCCAATCAATAAAAATGTTTTCTTTGCCTGCTTCTACTTGTATATCAAAATAACCACCTAAAGGGTTTCCTACAGGAAGATTTCTATGGTCGGTTTCTTGATATATGCTAATTTTAAGGTATTTAATATCGTATTCTTTGTTATCCACAAAGAGTTTAGCGACTACGCTCATTGTTTTTTAGTTGTTAGTTTGTTTGTTAAAATCAAAGATAACTTTTTTTGTTCTTTTTTTTAAAGTTTGGGCTTTAAGTTTGCGATTATTGAGCCTGCCTAAACAAGGTTACTGAGCTTGTCGAAGT
>JASGCW010000088.1 GCA_030053945.1 Limnohabitans sp. | reverse complement strand
TTGCCAAATCGCTGTTATAGTATTCTGTTTATGTTATGTATTTTTCTTGTTAGATATCCAGAATTCGTGGTTCATATCAAGAAAAAAAATATGGAAAATATTGTCTTCAAAATGTCCAATAATACGTTCTTTCCCTTGAATATGCATTGAACACCAAACAACATCAGGTAATACGTGTTTAGGATGTTTAAAAGCCGTATTGGGTGGGAACATGACATTTGAATATTGTTTAATAATTTGTTGATGAGTTGCTTGATTTCTTGTCAATTGACAAATTTCTTGTAATTTACTTATTGCCAATGCCAATAGTTTCTCTTCTTCCCATTTTTCAAAATTTTGTCCTTGATTTCTGTCAAAATCTCTAAAACTTAAAACAATAAGCGGTTCTTTCTTCCCTTGTTTTGTTTCAACACCTTTAGGAACTCTTTTATATGAATCTAAACTTCTTTCATTAAATTTATCGTACTTCCCCATATAAAAGTTGATTTAATGTATCTTCTAATTCAAAATATGGAATTGCACCATATTGCCCTCCAAGATAATTTTTATCAAATGCAGACTTATTTCGCACTTTATCTGTTTTGAAGTCAGCCAAAGAAATAAGTTCAGACACTCCGAATTGATTTTTCTCTACAAACCATATTTGGTCTCTTCTAAATGTTTTTTTGTTTAAAAGTGATATATCGTGAACAGCACAAATTAATTGGGCTTGGTTCACATTGGATTTATGGAAAAAATCGATTAGCCTTAAAGTTAAATGACTATGTAACCTTGAATCAAGTTCATCTATTATTAAAACATTGCCATTTTTCAAAGTGTCATACCAAGGACCAAGTAAATAGAGTAATTTCTTAGTTCCTTCACTTTCTTGTTTATCAAAGTTAAATGAAATAGTATCTACAAGTACATGATTCTCATCATATTTTCGATGATAAGTTAAAAGTTGGTCTCTTTTCGGCTGCTTCGATTGGATTTTGTGAATACTGGTTAAAAGATTAATTATTTCCTCATCTTTCTCTTTTTCTCTCAATGTGTCTAAATTAATTTCATTAACATCTTCTTCTCTGGTTGTAAGATTTGAAATTTCAAGAAATTTGATAAAATGTAAAACCCAATTGAAAAAATTCTTATCTGACTTTAATTTATCAATGGTATATCTTTTGTGATCTCTGTCGTGTATGCCATTTATGATATTGAATTTTTTCAACCATTCAAGAATACTTGATGATGTTTCCTTTCCAAGCGTGGCAAGAACAGAAAGAAAAAGCACATTCCCTTTTACATCATCTTCCTTTCCTAAACCTTCTTTAAAAGCCGATTTATTAATCTCAATATTTTGTAGTTCTCTTTTAAAAAGATAGACTTCTTTGCTTGTGGTATGGTATAACCATTCAGCAACAATTTTGTCGTAATCAATTTCAAATCCGTATCTATATTTAGTACCATTATTAAAAAAGGAGAGCTCAAAAAATGATGGTTTTTGTTCTGAATTAGAATTGAGTGCAAATTTTTCAAGTGGAAATTTTCGGTCGATATTTTCGAGTAAGGCATCACGAAACGAATTTATAATAATTTGTTTCATAAATTCCATAGCTTCTATAAGATTACTTTTTCCACTGGCATTATTGCCATAGATTATCGCAGACTTCAATAAACTTATTTTATTGTCAATGGTAAAACAATGCGTGTCTTTATGTTCTTTGAATGATTTTGCTTTAACCATTGAAAGTGTTGTTAAATCTCTGAACGATAAAAAGTTTTCAACTTTGAACTCTAAAATCATATTTGATTATTTTTAAATTGTGTTGCAAAGGTACAACAAAATTTAAAATTTGCAAATAAATCGCAAAATTTATTTTATGATTTGTTGTTTGGGGTGCTTTTTGAGGCGATAAAGGTTAAGAAGACGTAACTTTGGAAGATACGAAACCCAAACTGACAATACACCACAAGAATTTAATTTTCGTTTAAATCTAATGTGTTGTTTGTATCAACTACAAATGCTGAGTAAACTGAATTTTTAAATTTATCGAATTGACTTTTAATCTCTTGTTCTTTGGAAAGTCTTTTTCTTCCAATCTAAAATTTTCTTTTTTTTCTTTTTTTTGATTTTATTTTCTTGAGAAGTTTTTTTGTAGCGCTTCTAAACTTTTGGTACTTAATTATTTCATTTCAGGTTTTCCCAAGTCATTTAATTTTTTATTTAAAGCTTCTTGCTTTTGTTTTGATCTTTCTGGTTGCACAAAGTAAAAATCAAACAACAGTTCAATCACATCTAAATTCCATTCGGCTTCTCCTGGCTCAACGGTAACAATTTCACCTGTTGACTTACTTTTAGAAGGGTGTGCAGCAAAATTCCCAATATTCCTAATCGCGTCAATGTTTTCTCTAAGGTGTGTTGGTAGTTGTTTACTGTCAATTACTTGTTGTATTTCGCGTGCTAAGTCATCATGTTTGATGCCAGCTTTCTCTCTTAAAAGTAGTTGTAAACATCTTCTACTGAGGGCAGCACTTGCTTTTGCGCTAACACAAAGAACACTACACGCTTCATTAAATTCTTCTCTAAATAAGTCAGGAATTTCAGGGGGTAAAGCACTTCTTGAATTTGTTTTTGGTCTGACAAGTTCTCTATTTTTAATTTTATCTGCACTTATTAATCCACCATGAATAGTTCTAAACCATTCCCCATTAATCAAATAATAAATATCCCGTTTACAATTTGGCGAAGGACAATTGTTTTTCCTAATTGCCCAGTCACCGTCAATATCTCTTCCAAGGTCAATATCAATGTTCCTGTCGTGAAATTCTGTTAAGCAATGTGGGCATTTCATATATTATATTTTAGGGTTCTTTGCAAAACTACAAAATTAATTTTAAATTTTACAAAAAAGCTAAATTATTTATACAAAGTACAAAAATAGGTAAAAAGAATGGTTTTTTAAATAAAACTCTAAGATTACTCAACATGTTTTTTTGTGTAATGGTTGAATTATATTCTTGTAAATACAGTCGGGTAGGCTTGTAGGATAATGTGTAACGGTTTTCGGGCTTGGTGAAGTTGGGGATATTCAGCACAAATGTTAATGCAGAGAACCAAACTTTGATTAATCACAAATGTGTCTGCGGATCACTGAACCGCTACTTTTGCCAAACCCGTGTTACCTGCTGGCGTTTCTTGTCTGCTTTGTATAGATTTTCAATATTATTCTGTAATTCTAAATAGCTTGTCATTTTGCGACAACTTAACTACAAAATATTCTTCTTTGTTAATCTCTTCTGGAAGTTTGTCTTTGAGAATAGAAGCAACAAATTGAATATTATTTCTGCTAACGAAATCAGAAATTTTAACGAGCTGTTTATCGTCCATTAACTCTTTTTTATCATTCAATAAAAAATGCAGACACGGAATGTTTTCATCGTCAGCAAATAAAGTGTAAGCCATATCAAAACAAGATATTTCACCTTGTTTTTTGCCTGAACTCATGTTTGCATTGAATGAACTAAACTTATATAAGCGTTGTCCTATTCTATTGGTAAAAATGTCTGGTTTAATAGCATATTGCTCACCATATAGTTCACTTGAAATAGAAGCAAAATGTTTGTTGAATTTGTTTAACTGCGTTTTTACAACCTGTTCAAAACTATCACTGAAAAGCTCGTTGTCAATTTCACTTAGTTGTTTGTTGAATTCTTTTATGTTGGAATCAACTTCATTCAATTGTTGAATAATATTTTCAAACTCGCCTTTCTTTCTATGCTTTTCGGTCAACTCCACAATTACTTTTTCAAGTTCTTCAAACGAATCACTTTTTGAAATTGCAGATGCTATTTTTTTTTCCTCATCAAGGAGTCGCTTTAGAAAAATATTATTTTCTGCAAGAGATTTTTCAAGAGCGGGTAATTCTTTGGTGATATATTTTACCTTTTCCTCAATCATTGTGTTATGAAAGGACACAAGGTCCGAAAATGATTTTTGAATTGTCTTTACTTTGGTAGTAGCTTGTTCATAAATGATTTCCAATTGTCGCAAGTCAATATCTGACTTGCTGGTTTTAAGTTCTGCTTCTGTTTCTTTTATCAGGTTTTTACGAATGTTAAGTTTTCCAATACTTGAACTTAATTTATTAACCTCATATTTTACTTGGTTCAGTTTGTTTAAATCTTTCTCAAAGTTTTCATTTAAGTTGAAACTGCTTTTCTTCTTGTTCAGTTCTTCAATATCATTGTTGATAAGGGACAAAGCAGTTTCATAAGCCGTTTTTGTTTGATTCTTTTCAAGTCGATTCTTGTATGTATCTTCTTGTTTAAGTTTGGTCAAAATTTCCTGCTTGCTATTCCCTTTTGTAAATTCACACCCAAACAAAAAAAGATAAAGTGTTTCATATTCTGCGTCAGAAGTATATTTGTCAAGTGTCTTGAGGGTGTTGTTAATATTTTCGTCTTTATAACGGATGTTATGAGAAATAATTTGTCGGAAAGATGGTTTGTCTTCAAGATGGTCAGGGAATAGAGTTTTACCAAGCTCCATTTCGAAATTTTCTGCAAGTATTTGTTGGCCATTTATCCTTCTTATTCCTTCTTTTACAGATGATAAAAAATTTCTTTCTAGAACAATTTCATTTGCTTCATCATTGTCCAAATCAGAGCTTAAAGTAAGAGTAATTAGAACATTATTTTCAATTAGAAAATCTTTCACAAGTTTATACTCAACTCGTTTCGTTTCAGGGTCAACATATATGTTCTTTTTATCAGCCCCTAAGCAGAAGTCTACCAATTTCAGTACGGTAGTTTTACCAACGCTGTTACCTGTTATTTGATGTTCACTTTCGTCAACAATCAAGTTAAGCCCTTTGTGAAATTCAATTTCACGAATGACTTTATCCCTGCTTGTTATTAATAATGATTTTATGAACATAATTCTATTTCGCTTTTAGGATTAAGTTTTGCAACTTCCAATAAATATAACCAATCTAAACAAAGTATAAACACTGAAAATGACATCTGCTTTTTTGATTTTACTTCTTGGTATAAGTCAAGCATTTTGTAACATTTATCTTTTTGCAAACATTCAATTACAAAAGCACCATTATAATAGATGCTGTTGTCAGGATGTATGTTATCAGGTAGTAGCATAATTATAGCTGTTGGGGTTTTCAAAAATTTTGCACCTAATAAATGCATCTACCACAAGTATGCTAATGCAAAGTTCCAGTTCGTCAAATGGAATTGAAGTATAATTAGAACTATTTAATATCTTTTCCTCAACTTTAGAAATAACAGCAAAGAATAGTTGGTCGTCAGCCAAGTTGCTTTTTGCTTTCGCATACTCTTGTCTAATGGTTGAGAGAACAGAACTGCTTTTGTTACTCCCTTGTGAATCAAATTCTGTGTAGATTTTATCTACCCTACCATAATGAACTGTATAATCATCAATGATTACTTTTGCAGCATTCAAATTGTTGTGGGAGATTTTTCGGTCAATCTCAAAGCTATTAATTTCAGCTACTGATTCAGACTTGTCCCAATCTTCTTTAGCAAGAATATTTATTACAGAGGCCAAGTTGGATTCCAATCTCATTGGGTCAATTTCTGCCACCAATTCTTCTTTCACAAACTGGTATATCCGTTTTTGATCATTTATACGCAGTCCAATAATTTTTGAAAGGATGGATTTTTTATCGATTATGTCAGCAGAAGGAGTGAAACGAATTCCATGGGGGTTTTTGAATGTGTCTCTTCTTAAGCCGTCAGCATCTCTTGCAATGGAAACAAACTTAAATGTATATCCAACATAATTTTTGATTGAATCCTTGGAAAGAGAAGATTCGATTTTCTGTTTGCTCGAAGTAGATGAAACTTGAATAACAAACTTGTTTGGATGGTCAATTAGATCAATTGCCTCAACATTTTGTTGGTTGCCATTTTCATTTGTAACTGTCCAGCCATAAACTTCATTTAAAAAATACACGTAAAAGTTTTCGGAGTGTCCATGAAAGTCCAATATATTCAATCTTCCTCTGGAAATTATCCGAAGAGCAAGAAGGTTTAAGCGTTCCTCAATAACATTAAAGTAATTTGGTCTAGTCATTTTCTGTCTGCAAATTTAATCATTTTATACCTGAATTTCAACTCCATAAAGTGGCTATTATCTAGTGATTAATCTATGGTCTGGTGCTGTCTTACGCTTACCGCCAACTATCATATACCCACAACTTCTTGCGCTTTTGCCAGATTCTAAGTTGTTAATTAAAAATGTCATCATATTTATTAATTTTATTGACTTATTTATCTAAAGGACTTTCAATTGTGTTAACGACACTTTTTATTTCATGGGTATAAATAGTCATCGTTTTGATACTCGAATGCCCTAAAAATTGCTGTATATATCTCATATCCGTTCCGTTTTCTAATAAATGGGTGTCAAAATTATGTTGTAATGTATGCGTTGTAGCCTTTTTTTCTAATTTTTGTAGTTTCGCTCGGGTTGCAAAAGATGTTTTATCTTGGGTATGTTCAGGGTTGTTTTTTACAAAACCTAACTGAATATCGCTTGTTAATGCTATGGGCAAATTGTTACGGCTTATATTGCCTGTTGCTTGTGTGTGTAATTCAGCTGCGTAAAAACTATTTAATGGATTCATTTAAACTAACAAATTGGGTGCAAGGTACAACAATTTTCAATAAAAATATTTTTTTTACAAATATTTTTGTGCATGATTGACCAAAAAAAATAACTTGTCTTCTCTTAAATTTTAAAAACAGATTTTATTTTTTTAAATTGTTTCAATTCTGGCGATGCTTTTTTCATAAAGGATTTTATAGTTTTTATTTTCTACCTGTATTTTTTAATTTTTAGTTGTTAGTGATGGTTCTGTAAAATATGTGCTAACGTTTTGCGGCTTGGCGAAGAAGCGGATTAGAAGCACCAAAGTTACTAAAAATTACAGAACTTTCAACAAGGACAAAAGTTTCTAAAAAAGCACGAAACCCCCGCTTTTGCAAAACTGCTGTTCGGTTTCTTTTGTGGTAGCATCATAATCATTACTTAATTTGAACAAGTCTCTTATTTTTTGATAAAATCTTTTTTCACTTGCACGAATTTCTCTAATTCTATGCAATAATTCTTCAAAATAATCTTTACCAAAATTTTTGCCTTGTTTCAATCGTTCGTCATCTAACACAAAACCTTTGATTATAAACTCTTTAAGAGTATGGGTTGCCCAAATTCTAAATGCAGTGGCTTGTTTACTATTTACCCTATATCCTACTGCAATAACTGTGTCTAAGGAATAAAATTTTTGCACCCTTTCTACTTCTCTGTTCCCTTCAAGTTGAACTTGTAAGAAATCCTTACAAGTTGAATTTTCATCTAATTCGCCTTCTAAATAAACATTTTTAAGGTGTAAAGTAATATTTTGTGTAGTGGTATTAAACAACGTAGCCATTGCTTTTTGTTTAAGCCAAAAAGTTTCATTTACAAACCGTACGCTTATATTGATGTTGCCTTGTGGCGTGGTATAAAATAATATTTGACTTTTTATATTCATTTTAATTTCTTTTTGTTTTTTAAAAATTCTTTAGCGTTTAATTCTGAAATCACTTTTTTACCTGTTTTTTCTTCCAATTCTTTTCTAGCATTTCCAGCAATTGTTCCTCCTTGTGTAGCTACTTTTTTGCTTTCTTCAAAATCTTTTGGATTCACGGCTTGCGATATATCTTTGGTAGAGGCTTCGGCTAACATATTCAAAATAAGTTCGGTGTTGGTCATATTATCTCGGAGTTTTCTTTTTTTAAGCCTTTTAGGGTTTTATACTCTTTGGAGGTTATGCCAAACCAATTTTTTGTAATAATATCTGTAAGAGTAGCAAATTGTTGTCCTTCTTTTACACCTAATCTTTTCCATTCATCGGTAAGTTCTTTTCGTATTTCAATGCTTTTGAGCCTTTGGTTTATCCAGTTTTCGCTATATCCAAGATTTAGATATTGTTGCAAAGCTCTATCAATAGTAAGTTCGGGGTCTTGTAATTCATCTATTCTTTCATTGGCAATTTGGGCTAACCATAATTTAAAAGGTTCGGCTTTAGGCGATGGAATAGATTGTATGAGCCTAAAAATTTGTTCGGTATCGGCTACATCCGTTTTATAATATTTTCCATCGGAAGATTGCATTTTCAGTTGTACGATTTTTTCGTACAACTGACTACCTTCTTTTTGAAGTTTAATTTTTAAATCACTCCAATATCTGCGTGGATTTTGGCTTTCTGTTAAAACCGATATTACATCAATCACAGAAATATACCATTTTTCCTGCTGATCATCCCACAGCGAGCGAACTTTCTTTTCTTCAAATAGCTTTATGTTGTCCATGTTTACATCTTTTTATTTGTTTTCAGTTGCCGATAATACATCGGTAACTGAAATAGGATCTAATTCTTGGCTCTTAAAAATATTTTTTAAGAGAAGTGAAATATTATCCATACTATAATCAAACAACGTAGCCATTGCTTTTTGTGTAAGCCAAAAAGTTTCATTTACAAACCGTATGCTTATATTGAAGTTGCCTTGTGGCGTGGTATAAAATAATATTTTAATTTCTTGGGTCATATATTAAATATCTTCTTTTTTATAGCCTTCATAAAAATAGGATTGTTCTAGACCTTTAAAAATAATTTCACGATTATTTATTTCAGTGGTAAGATTTGCCAAAAGTAAAGTTTTAAGTTCTAAATTGTTGATGGGGCTTCGTTCCATAGCTTGCATATAAAGAGTTTTATCTACATACTGCCAATTAACCACATTTTTTATTTCTTTTTTTAATATCATATCCAACCAAATCCTCGTAGTTCTTCCATTGCCTTCCATAAATGGGTGGGCAATATTCATCTCTATATATTTTGAAATTATTTCTTGAAATTTGGATTGAGGCATTTGCTCTATTTTTATCAAAGCCTCGTTTAAATATAAAGCATTTGCAAATCTAGAACCACCTTTTGATATATTTTGGATACGGATTTTCCCTGCAAAATCATACAAATTTTTAAATAAATAAGCATGGATGTCTTGCAGACCCTTTGTGGTACCTACTTCAATTTTATCTATATCGCCACTATCAAACAAACGATGCGCATTTTCTAAACTCTGCTTATCTATATTCATCTTTTAAAATATTTTTTCTATAGTTCATGACTGCGCTGTGGTTATTGCGTAACCCATACATTCTAGTTTCCCGCAATCACTAGCACTATTTATTCTATACAAACTTAATATTTTTTTCATAAATCAACCTGTCGTTTTAACTACCCCTTTCCTTTAATACCTATCAAACATAAGAATCCAGCTAATAACATCAGTAAACCGCCAGATTGCACAGCTAACATCATATTGTTATTGAGTATATTGCTCATTAAATAAGGATAACAAAACGAAGCGATAATTTCGGGAAGTACAATAAAAAAATTAAAAATACCCATATAAATTCCAATTTTACCTGCCGGTAAGGTATCGCTTAATAAGGCATAAGGCATCGATAAAATACTTGCCCAAGCAATACCAATGCAGGTCATGGCTAAAAACAAATTATTTTTTTCATGAATAAAACCAATGCTTATGAGTCCAATGCCGCCAATGGTTAAACAGATTGTGTGCGTTAGTTTCCGTCCTAATTTATTGGCTATCAAAGGTAATATAAAAGCAAAAACTAAGGTAACCACATTATAAAACGCCAGAGTTAAACCTGCAAAATCTTTCCCTTCACCAAATAGTTTTTGAGCTTCAATCGACCCCCGGTCATCGCCTTTAAAAATATTTTTAGCCACAGCTAAAGCATAATAAAACCACATTAAAAATAATCCAGGCCAGGTAAAAAATTGCACAAGGGCTACCCATTTCATTTTTTGAGGCATATTGGTAATAGCTTCCATAATTTCGCGAAAACCCGAGCCAAAACCTTTATTAGACGCTAACACTTTTTCTTTATGCGGAATATCAGCCGGTGGATATTCTTTGGTAGTTAAAATGGTATATAACACGCCAAAGAAAAAGAAAAATGCTCCTGTAATAAAAGCATATAACACATTGTCGGCAATTCGTCCCTTTGCTGCAATATTACTAATTTCAAAAATATTTGTAAAAATATAGGGTAGGGCAGAAGCAATACAACCGCCTAAGCCAATAAATAAACTTTGCATAATAAAGCCTTGATTCACTTGTTCGGGTGGTAGTTTATCTATCACAAAAGCTCTAAAAGGCTCCATAGCCACATTTCCAAAAACATCTAAAACCCATAGTAAACCAGCTGCCATCCATAAGGCACTAGAATAAGGCATTAAAATTAAAGCAATAGAACTTAAAAGTGCGCCAATAAAAAAATAGGGACGACGTCTGCCAAAAGTGGGATGCCAAGTTCTATCACTTAAATAACCTATAATGGGTTGTACTAATAAGCCTGTTACGGGTGCGGCTAAAAATAAATAAGGAATTTTATCAACATCGGCACCCAAATTATGATAAATAACACCCATGTTAGCCCGTTGTAAATCCCACCCAAATTGAATTCCAAAAAAGCCAATACTCATATTAATAATCTGGCTTAAAGATAATTTAGGCAGTTTATATGTTGCTGATAAATGCATTAAATATTATTTGATTTCAAAATTATTAGGAATATGTGCCGCTTTTTTTACAACCACAATGCCATCTTTAACAGAATATAATTCTGTTTCATGGTTGGGAAGATGATTACCACCGATGATGGTTACGTTGTCGCCAATATGTACTTCTTTATCAATAATAGCATTTTGAATAAAACAGTTTTTCCCGATACCTTTGTTTAATAAATCGCCTCGTCTATTTTTTTCAATGTCATCTATGGTTTCATAAAAATCGTTACCCATAACATAAGTACTTTTTAAAACCGTCCCTGCACCAATTCTCGAGCGAATACCAATAACACTGTTTTCGATACTATGGGCGTCAATAATGGAACCTTCAGAAATGATAGAACTTTTGATAGTAGCCCCGTTGATTTTAGCGGGAGGTAACATCCGGCTACGGGTATAAATTAAATTATCGCTGTCAAATAAATTAAATTCTGGTATTTGTTTGGTAAGACTAATATTGGCTTCAAAAAATGAGGCAATATTACCAATATCTGTCCAATAACCTGAATATTGGTAACTGTAAACAACATGATTATGAAGAGATTTAGGAATAATATCTCTACCAAAGTCGTAATCTTGAGGGTATTCTGTTTTTAGCAAAGAAAGTAAGGTTTCGCGGTTAAAAACATAAATGCCCATTGAGGCTAAATAATTTCGGCCTTGGGTTTGCATATTGGCTCCAGTATCACTAACCCATTGTTCAAGATTGTGTTTAGGTTTTTCAATAAATTTAGTGATTTTGTTCTGCTCATCTGTTTTTAAAATACCAAATTCATTGGCTTCGCGTTCGGTAACAGGAATTGTGGCGATAGTAATTTCAGCTTGAGATTCGATATGTTTTTCAAGCATTTGATTAAAATCGATTTGATATAATTGGTCGCCACTTAAAATTAAAAAGTACTGAAATTCAAAGTCTTTAAAGTGTTTCAAAGATTGACGCACGGCATCGGCAGTGCCTTGAAACCAGTTGGCGTTATCTGGCGTTTGTTCGGCGGCAAGAATATCTACAAATCCAGAGCTAAACATACTAAAACGATACGTATTTTTAATATGTTTGTTTAATGAAGCCGAATTATATTGAGTTAGTACAAAAATTTGGTTTATATTACTGTTAATACAATTACTAATGGGTATATCAACTAAGCGATACTTGCCACAAATAGGAACGGCTGGTTTAGACCTAAAAAGGGTAAGGGGTGATAACCGTGTTCCGGCGCCACCACCCAGGATGACTGCCATAACCATGTTTGATAAATTTGATTTATACTTTTTCATATCTTAAAAATTTAATTGTTGATGGTTTCGTAAAGATGATGATATTGATTAACAACGGATTCCCAACTATGGTCGATGGTCATGATATATTGCCTTAATTGAAAAAAATCATGGGTGTTATTATAGTAAAAATCATTGGCACGGAGCATGGCAATAACAATATCTTGAATGGAATCGTAGGTAAAGGTAAATCCAAAACCATAATTGCCAATATCGGTAACAGTATCTTTTAAACCTCCGATATTTCTAACAATAGGTATGGTGCCGTAACGCAGGGCGTAGAGTTGATTTAAACCACAGGGTTCAACTCTACTGGGCATCAATAAAAAATCGGCGGCAGCATAAGCACTTCTCCCAATTTTTTCGCTATAACCTATCCAATTTTTAACATGTTCAGATTTATAATAACTAATTTCACGCACTTGATTTTCAACTTGAGGATCGCCTGAACCAATAATAAAAAAATTGAAGCTATTTTGTGCTAAAGCCAAAGCTTGGTATATAGATTCTGTCAATAAATCTGCAGCTTTTTCGTAAACAAATCTGCCTATAAAAATGAATAAGGGTTTGTTAGGATCTAAATCGTTTTCATGGCAAAATATTTTTTTCATTTCCCATTTTTCGGTATTAACATTAGAAGCATTAAAATGATGCGCGGTATAAGTGTCTGTATCTGGATTCCATTCGTCAGTATCAATACCATTTAAAATACCAGTACATTTGTGGCTTTCGAGGTAGAATAAATGTTCTAAGCCATTGGATTTTTGAAAAAGCTCAGCCATGTAGGAAGGGCTGACTGTGGTAACTTTTGAAGCACATTTAATGCCGCAGGCTAGGCTATTTATTTGCCCATTCCAATCTAAAAGCCCCGTTTTAAAAGGGTCCCATTCTGGTATCAGTCCCGATTTATCCCAACCAAAGTTTCCTTGATATTGGGCATTATGAATGGTCAGCACAGTTGGAATAGTATTTAATTTATAAAAACCCTTGCCATGTTTCATGATAAAAGGGATTAAAGCCGTATGATGGTCGTGGCAGTGCACAACTTTTGGGCGCTCAGACCAGTGTAAAAGCCAATGACAAACAGCTATTTGAAAGGCTACAAATCGTTCAACATCATCGCTATAACCATAAACTTGGTCACCGTCTAATAATCCATGAATATCTATTAAATAAAAAGGATAGCCTAAGTTATTATCTAAGAGTTGTATCACTGTATATTCAAAAAGCCAATTGTGAAGGTTGGTTTGGGCTTTATGAACGACTTCCCATTGATGGTTATATAAAAATGGTTTTTTATACATTGGTAATATAACACAAGCGGTTTCGTGTAAATGATTTTGATATTTTGGTAAGGCGCCCACCACATCAGCTAAGCCACCTACCTTTGCAAAAGGAAAGCATTCTGCAGAAACATGAACAATCTTCATGATATTAAATTTTTGACAAGATAAGAATTTTTAATGACATGAACCCTTTTTTTTAAGTTTTTTTTTAATAGATTGATTTTTTAAAAGAAGAAGTTACATTTAAGAATACTTTGTGCGTATTTTTAAAAGTAGTTTTGATAGTGAATTAAATTTAAATACTCTATGATTATCAATTCGTTAAATATTTTTTAGTAACACTTTTAGAACAATTATGGATTCCAGCTAAATCGCCCTCGTACAGTAAATACCCGCCGGCATCGCCTCCTTCAGGTCCTATTTCTATAACCCAGTCGGCATAATTGATAACTTGTGTATTATGTTCTATACAAATTACCGAATGGCCATTTTGAATAAGTTTGTCGAAACATGTTAAAAGTTTTAGAGTATCGTATTGGTGCAATCCAGTGGTTGGTTCGTCAAAAATAAATAAGATTGGGTTTAAGGATTGGTTTGTTTTAGATAAAAAGGAGGCTAATTTAATTCTTTGGGCTTCGCCACCGCTTACGGTACTAATACTTTGCCCCAATTTGATATATCCTAAGCCTACGTTTTGTAATGGTAAAATTGAATGATAGATATCTTGAAGATCTTTAAAAAAATCGAGCGCTTCGTCAACTGTTAAATTTAAAACCTCGTCAATATTTTTATTATTATATTTAACATCAAGGATTTCTTTTTTAAATTTTTTACCGTTACAAACCTCGCAGCGTATTTTGATATCGGACATAAACTGCATTTCAATGGTTTGAAAGCCTTCACCTTGGCAGGATTCGCAGCGTCCGCCTTCTACATTAAAAGAAAAATGAGATGGAAAAAATTTGAAGGATTTAGCTAATTTGGTTTGTGCAAAAAGGTTTCTGATAGCATCGTAACCTTTAATATATGAGATGGGGGTACTCCGTGAATTTCGTCCAATACTATTTTGGTCAATTATTTCAAGAGATTTTATAGTTTTAAAATCACCCTTTAATCCGCCATAAACAACAGATTCTGTTAAATGGATGGCATCGTTATATATATTATTAGCTTTTAGAATGGCGCGGCAAAGAATTTTTTTAACTAAGGTTGTTTTACCACTACCGCTTACTCCACAAACAACAGTAAGGGCTTGTAATGGGAATTGAACGGTGATATTTTTAAG
>JASGCW010000014.1:45964-64977 GCA_030053945.1 Limnohabitans sp. | reverse complement strand
CGGTAAAGAATTTGTGCAATTCGTGGTTTAAAAAATAAATGGCTGAATAGTTACACCTGTTACAATAACAGGTCAAATCTATAATTTCGTAAACTTTATGCTTTTTCTAAGGTAAACGAAAATTCGGAACCTTTTCTAAAAGTACTTTTAACAAAAATCTTTTCCTCGTGTGCCTCAAGTATATGTTTTACAATAGAGAGACCTAATCCTGAACCGCCTTCCGCACGGGCTCCACTCTTATCCACTCTAAAAAAACGTTCAAAAAGACGAGGAATATTATGTTTCTCAATCCCATCACCATTATCTATAACTCTCACTAATACCTTATTATTAGTTATGTTTTCGAAAGAAATTTCGGTAGAACCACTTTCTTTTCCATATTTTATAGAATTCATTACAAGATTTAAAAGCACTTGTTGGATTTTTTCATAATCCCCTTTAACTTTGATAGGCTTTACATATTTCTGATCAAAATTTAATGTGATTTCTTTAGCGTTAGCTTTCATTTCTAACAAATCCATTACTTCTTGTGCAAGTGCAACAATATCAAATGTTTTTATTTCTAAACGCTCGTCGCCTAGTTCTAATTTAGCAATCATATCTAAATCTTGAACAATGTAAACTAATCGTTCCACACCTTTTTCTGCACGCACTAAGTATTTTTTACGTAATACTTTATCTTTATGTGCTCCATCAAGTAATGTGGAAATATAACCTTGTACCGTAAAAAGTGGTGTTTTTAGTTCATGCGAAACGTTTCCAAGAAATTCTCTTCTATATTCTTCTCTGTCTTTTAGTGTTTCAATTTCCAGTTTTTTGTCAGTGGCAAATTTTTTAACCTGCTTGGTAAGGGTTGCCATATCTGTAGTGATAGACTGCGTTTTAAAATCGGTAGCGTCTAAAAAAGAGATCTCGTCATATATTTTTTTGACTCTTTTGTAGATAAATTTTTCCACTCTATACTGCAAAAGAAAAAATGAAAAGGCTAAAATGCCAATTCCAAACAGTATTACAAACCATAGTGAAAAATCAAAAAATAAATAGGTTAGTATCGCTACTAACCCAGTTGCAAATAAGCTAATATACACAGAAGAACGTGCAGCAAATTTATATGACTTCTTTAATTTTAATCCCATTAAAACTCAAACTTATAGCCAACACCTTTGATTGTTTTAAATAAATCCTCTCCTATTTTTTCACGAAGCTTTCTAATATGAACATCAATAGTACGACCTCCTACTACCACCTCATTACCCCAAACTTTATCTAAAATTTCTTCTCTTTTAAAAACCTTTCCTGGTTTAGAAGCTAATAAGTAAAACAACTCAAACTCTTTTCGTGGCAATATAATCTCTTCGTTTTCCTTATAAATTTTATACTCCTCACGATTTATTTCAATCCCGCCTAAAGAAATATTTTCGGATGCTGTTGCCTCTGTATCTTTAAATCTTCGCAATAACGCCTTTACTTTACTTACCAAGACTTTTGGCTTGATAGGTTTAGCAATGTAATCATCTGCACCAGCATCAAATCCCGCTACTTGAGAGTAATCTTCATTTCTAGCGGTTAGAAAAGTAATTACTGTATTTTGAAGTTCAGGAATATTTCGTATTATTTCACAAGCTTCCATACCATCCATCTCGGGCATCATAACATCCATTATGATAAGGTGAGGCAAATGTTTTTTGGCTTTTTCTACAGCTTTCCTACCATTTTCTGCTGTAAAAACTTGATAGCCCTCTTGAGTCAAATTGTATCCAACAATTTCTAAAATATCTATCTCATCGTCCACTAAAAGAATTCTAATATCCTTCTTTTTCATTGTGTTGTTATGTTTGTTTGAGTGCAAAATTAACTATTATTTAAATGTAAAAATCGACCTTACATAAATTTAATATAATAACAATTAGATAACATTTATAAAACCGAAAGATAATATATCACTAACGCAAATTTTACATTACTGAAATTCCTTTGCATGAAATTCAAAAACATAAAAATGAGACATTATTTGACATTGCTTTTTTCTTTATTATCGTTATTGTCCTTCGCCCAAAACGGAACTATAACAGGTATAATATCAGACAAGGACACTAAAGGAGAACCTCTAGGTTTTGCAAATGTAAAGATAAAGGGAACAAGTATAAATATTTCAACTGGAGTTGACGGAAAATACAAACTTAGTGTACCCGCTGGTAATCACATTTTGGTTGTTAGTTTTTTAGGCTATGAATCTAAAGAAACTGCATTTAGCATAAAGGAAGGCGAAACCAAAACCATAAATGTAACTATAGGATCTGGCGCTGTTACTATGGAAGACGTAGTAATTAAAAAATCTACTAATCGTGAAAAAGAATCAGTTTTATTATTAGAACAAAAAAAAGCAGTAGAAATTAAGCAGACAATTGGTGCACAAGAAATGTCTAGAAAAGGAATAAGTGATGTTGAGGAAGGTTTGACTAAAATTACAGGAATCTCAAAAGTAGAATCAAGAGGATTATTTGTAAGAGGATTAGAAGACAGATACAATACATTACTCGTAAATGATTTGATTGTACCTTCTAATAATCCATTTAAAAAGATTTTACCGCTTGATATTTTTTCAACAGATATTGTGAGTGTAATTGAAACTTACAAAACATTTAACTCTAATTTATATGGAGACTTTGCTGGTGGTACTTTTAATATTATAACTTCAAAAAACACTAAAAGTCAAACCAAAATAAGTTTTGGATCTGGTTTTACTACTAACAATAACCTAAGAGAGTTTTTTGTTTCTAAAGATCAATCTTCAACAGCCGATTTCTTTGGTATTTCAGGAAATGAGAGAGCTTTACCATCGCTAATAAGTTCTAACCGACCTTCTAATTATGTTATGACAACAAATGAAGCCTCCAATAGCTTCGGAGCTGGATTTGATGTTAATAAGGATCATTCTGCATTAAATACAAGCTTCGGGATACTTCAAAGTGACAAATTCAGTTTTGGAAACGACAAAAACTCACTTAACTATTTGCTTTCTGTAAATTTTGACAACAAATACCAATTCAGAAAAGGAGTGGATCGATTTTTTGATACCCAGCTTGGAATCTATGATAATAACTTGATAACTACAAAGTATAAGTATTCTACTAACACGTCAATATTAGCGGCATTAAACTACAAAAGCAAAAGAATATCTTTGACATCAAATACTTTCTTCCTTAATGCAACCGAGAGTATGATTCAAGATCAAGAAGGATATACAAATGCAAACTTTAACCAGCCAACTACATTTATTAGACTAAACGAATTACAACAAACAAAATATTTAAACTCGCAACTATTTGGGAAAATTAAATTAACTCAAAACGAAAGACATAATCTTAAAGCAGGAATATCATTCACCAGAACTAATTTTGAGCTACCAGACCGTAAGTCATTTAAAGGAAACCGTTTGGATCAAGATAGGCTTTCTATTAGCTATGGAGGAAATAGTATATCGAGACAATTTCTAGACTTTCAAGGAAAAATACACGTATCTGGAATGATGGAATACAGCTGGGCATTTGGAAAAAAAGAAATAAGCAAAGCGCATAAATTCACTCTTGGATATAACGGTTATATGAATCAAATGGAATCTAATTTCAGATTTTTGGTTTCACAACCACTTCCTCAAACAACGGACGGTGTTTACAACATTAACACCTTGGACAATGAACTAAATTCTAATATTAGAAACAACAAATTTACCTATCGAGAAGGGTCTAATGCTAATTATAGTACCAAACTGATTGAAATGGTCAAAGCGGGATATTCAGATATCGCATTCAAATTTGGTGATAAAATAGATGCAAACATTGGAATAAGAGTTGAACAAACAGAAAAGCTAATCAAATACAGAGAATCAGGTTCTTTTGATGACCCTTTCCAAAAAACTAAAACAAACATTATTGATATATTACCAGCAATAAATGCTAAATACAAAATATCTGACAACTCTAATGCAAGGATAGCAGCTTCAAAAACCATTACAAGACCTGTAATTATGGAATCGTACCCTCTAGAGTTTGTAAATCCAGATGCGACAATAGAGCAAGGAAATAGAAATTTACAAAACAGTGAAAACTATAATGTTGATTTGAAATATGAAATTTTCCCAAGTTCTAAACAAATGTTTACCGCTACAGTTTTTGCAAAGCAAATAAACAATCCTATTGAGAGACTATTCCTTTTTTCTGCAGGAAGCGGAGGCCAAATTATTTCTTATGATAATTCAAAGAAAGCCATATTATATGGTGCTGAGATTGAAGGAATCCTTGATTTAGAAAAAATCAATTCAGTACTACAAAATTTTTCATTAGGAGCAAACCTAACTTATATGGACTCAAAAGTAGATATCTACCTAACTAAAGATGGTAAAAACAGTCCAGAAACAATTGCTCGTGATGTTAGTCCTTCAAGAAAACTGCAAGGTGCATCTTCTTGGATAGTAAATGCTGATTTGAAATATGAAAAAGAATTTAGCAAAACTTGGAAAAGTACTATGACCGCAGTATATAATAGATATAGCAAAAGAATATATGCTGTAGGAACAAATAACTTAGACAATTATTATGAGATGCCTTTTGATAAATTAGATTTTGTTTGGGGTAACAAGTTTAATGAAAAATGGGACTTAAAATTCTCTATTGATAACATATTGAACCCATATTATAAAATTGAAATGGGTGACAAAAGTAGAACTACAATCAACGAGAAAGATTTAACAATAAGAGATTTTAAAAGAGGAGTGGGCTTTTCTTTTAATTTATCCTACACCTTCTAAACAAAACCTCTTAAAAAATTATTAAACACTTATTAAAAAGGTTTATTGAAATTAATTCCAATAAACCTTTTGTCTTTTTAAGAAACAAAAAAATCAGCTTATGCCTTGCAAAACATCTATTATTAAATATAATAATCATTCAAAGAAAAATTAATTTTCAAAAGCCTTAAAACAATTTACTCAGCTATATCAATCAAAATAAAACCATTACAATCATATTAACAATTAGTTAAACTAAAAAATAAAAACATAACATTATCATAAATTTAAGATAATTGTAACCATAACTACTAGTAATAGTTTTGCTACGTTAAAAATCCAAAATATAAACACATGAAAAAATTGATTTTAAGTTTAACAGTTATCTCTTCGATACTAACGAGTTGTTCTATAAAAGACGAAGAAACCACAACAAATTCACCTACGCAAGTAGCTCAACTAGGAAGTGGTGTAATCACAGGAGATATAACAGCAAATAGAACTTACACATATGGTAACTACACCCTAAAAGGAATGGTAAAAGTACAACCAGGTGCAACATTAACTTTTGAGGCAGGATGCACTATCACATGTGATAAATCTACAGGTGAAAATGGTATCGTAGTTTTAAACGGAGGAAAACTAATTGCTAACGGAACTGCGAGTTCTCCAATTGTATTTACTGAGAAATCTAAAATTGCAGGTTCTTGGGCAGGAATTATAATGTATGGTGATGCTCCTATTGTGAACTCGGCTACTGCACCTGCACCACAAACATCAACTTCAGAAGATGGTCTAGGAATAGTTTACGGAGGTTCTAACCCAGCACATGATGGTGGTTCATTAAAGTATGTTCGTGTAGAGTATGCAGGGCAAGTAATTACATCGAACAATAAAGAGCACAATGGATTTTCATTCTATGCAGTAGGCTCAGGAACAGTATTGGAAAACCTAGTTTCATATATGGGTAACGATGATGGTTTTGAGTTTTATGGAGGTACAGTAAGTTTAAAAAACGCTATTTCTTACGGAAACCTAGATGATTCATTTGATTGGCAAGATGGATGGAGAGGTCAAGCAAACAGCAACTGGTTTGCCTACCAAACTGGTTCAGGAAACTACGGAATGGAAATCGAAGCTAAAGGAGTAAACAATGCCTTTTGGCCAGTTGTTTCAGGAATTACATTAAAAAGAGCTGCTGGTACAACAACAGAAGCTCAAAGCGAAATACAACTTGATGCTATCCAATTCAAGTCACAAGGAAATGGTGAATATAACAATATCATTATAGATGGCTATAAAAACCAAACAACTCCTTCTGCTCTTAACGGCGGAGCTATTCAAGTGAGAGACTTAAACACATTCAATAATCAAGTTACTGGCGGAAAGATTAAAATAACAAATGTGAAAATAACAAACACAGATAACAACTTCATATCAGGTGCAAATACATTTACATTATCTGCTACAAGTTTTAATCCTGCATCAAACTGGTCAACAAATAACGCTGCTACAGGAGCAACTCTAACTGGAGGCGCATGGGCAACTGTAGGAACGGTTAACTTATTGAGTAACTTATAATAAAGTTTACAATACAAAAAAGCCCCGATTGGGGCTTTTTTTGTTTACTTCAACAAATATTCTTCCATATATCTAATAACTGCCAATCGTTGAAAATCAACATTCGCTTTTTTTCGAAAACCGTGTCCTTCATCTTTTGCTTCAAGATACCAAACCACATTACCTTGTGTTTTTAGTTTATCACGCATTTGAGTCGCTTCGGTCACAGGAACACGAGGATCATTTGTTCCTTGAATAATAAACATTGGCTTTTTAATTTTGTCGGTATTATTCAAAGGTGAAATTTTCTCAAGAAATGCTGCCATTTTAGGATCACGCTCATCACCATATTCTACTCTACGCAAATCACGACGGTACTCTTCTGTATTTTTCAAAAAAGTATTAAAATTAGATATCCCTACCACATCTACACTACAACGAATTCTGTCCGCATAATGAAAAGCAGTTGCTAATGTCATATAACCTCCATAACTCCCGCCCATAATCATTATACGATCTTTGTCCAATTCGGGTTGTTGTGCTATCCAATCTAATAATGCCCCAATATCTTTAACTGAATCTTCTCTTAAAAAACCATTATCTTTAGCAATATAGGTTTTACCAAATCCCGAAGAACCACGCACATTAGGATATATAAGTGCTACTCCCATCTCGGCAGTGTAATAATTATTTGACCCTAAAAAAGAGGCCATCGATTGTCCTTCTGGACCACCGTGAATATTAATCATTACAGGACGTTTTCCAGTAAATTTAGTTGCTGCTGGATAATAAAAACCTGAAATTTTCATTCCGTCGAAACTTTTCCATTCTATGAATTTTGGTTTTGACATATTTTCTTTTTGCATTTCTCCTAATTCGCTTTCTGTCCAACGAACTATTTTGTTCGTTTTTAAATCTAATTTATACACATCTGAAGAAGAGTCTGAAGTAGATTGCGAAAAGAAAATAGATTTACCATCTTTAGTAAAATTCATTCCGCCAAACAATCCGATAGGTAAATTCGGAATCATTTTAAATTGTTTTGTGGCAGTATCCATAAGATATAACTTATGTAAACCTCCTTCATTAGTCATAAAAATCAATTTGGTTTTATCTTCACTCAAATCATATCCTTCAACATTCCAAGGAATAGAAGAAGTTAAATAGGTTATCTTTTTGGTTTGCAAATTCATTGTAGCTAGTCGTTGAAACTCATTGTCTCTATCGGTAGTAAACCAAATTTCATTTGGATTTTTAGAAAAACTAGCATCTGATTGTACAACACTTTTATCGGTTCTATTACTTACTTCTGAAAGTTTGCCTGTTTGTGTGTCCAACATCCAAATGTGAGATTCATTTGCCGAAACATACTCATTTATTAATAATTTTTTCCCATCTTCAGAAATATCGGCAATACCCCAACCTCCACCTTTCACTTCTAACACTAATTTTGCTGAAGCTGGGTCATTTGGATTCATATAATAAATGTCTCTATCACCACCATTTCTTTTGGTTGAAGAAAAATAAAAGCCAGAACCGTCTTTTTTCCAAGTTACACCTCCATTTTGAGAACGTCCACCATCTGTTAACAAAGTAGATTCAAGAGTTTTCAAATCCAATTTATATAATTGTCCGAACTCATTCCCACCGGCATCACGAGAATAAATTAAATAATCTCCTTTTATAGGCTCATAAGTTCCACCATTTATAGGTTCATCAAAAAAAGTTATCTGTTTACGAGCACCCATTGCCTGACTTACACGATGCAATTGATTAGTAGAACCAAATCGAGTAGCAATAATAATTTCATCTCTTAGAGGATGAATTGATGCAAGTGTAGCTGCTCTTCCTTCGGCGTATTTTTTTACCTTTTGCGATAATTCTTTTGTTATTGGCGCAATATTTTCAGCAATTAAATTTTCGTTGGGTACAACCAAATTCTTTTTGTCTTGAGCTTGAGCATTTAATGCCATTACTAAAGCCACACAACTAATTTTTAGTGTCTTCATAATTAAAGATTGATGATTAAAATTTATTTTTTGATGGCTAAATTTACCAAATAAATTCCTAACAAAACTACAAGCACCCCTAAAATCAAAGTTAAAGTTAAAGGTTCATTAAAAATAACAGCTCCGAGAATTACAGCAATAATAGGATTTATATAGGCATAAATACTACTCACTTCAGTAGGCAAATTTTGCAATGCATAAATAAATGCCACAAAAGTAGTAAGGGAACCAAAGACAACTAAATAAGCAATAGCCCACCAAGCCTGTGAAGGTATTTGGGTAATATTTACAGATGTCCCAGTTGCGCCTGTATAAGCGAAAAGTAAAATACTTGAAATTCCCATTTGTAATCCTAAACTAAAATAAGGGTTGAAATTTTTAGCTTTTTTCTTAGTATATAAACTTCCAAATGCCCACGTGATTGTAGCAATAACTGACAGGAAAATACCAAACTGAAAATCAGGCTTCATAAAATCTGCCAAATAATCATAAAACACAATACAAACTCCAGAAAAGCAAACTAATAACCCGATAATCGCTAAACGAGATAACTTTTCTCCATTAAAAAAACTGATAACTACTATCCAAAGCGGAAATATAGCACCAATTACTGCTCCCAAACCACTTGAAATATATTTTACCCCCCAAGTACTTAATCCGTTACTTAAAACAAAATTTAGAATACTTAAAATAAGAATCGTTATCCATTGTTTTCCTTTTGGCCAGGGAGCACCTTTGAAAAGAAAAAAGGATATATAACAAAAAGCCCCTATAAATTGTCGAATGGCTGCTAGTTGTAAAGCAGGAATATATTTTACTCCTTCTTTAGATGCTAACCAAGTTGTACCCCAAAAAAAGCAAGTCCAAATCAGTGCAAGTGAGGGTAGTCCTAATGAAGCAACTTTAGAAGTTGTGGCTTTTATAATTTTCATTTGTTTTTAATTAAAAAGGTTGCTTACCAGCAACCTTAAATTTATTCTTGTTCTGGAGTATTTTCTTCCTCCTTTTCTTCGAATGCAACTGGTCGGGTAACTTCTTGTTCTTTACTTCCAAAAATCATATTCTTAATCTTACCAGCAAATGCAAGAAGTCCTATCACTATAAACTTACCAAATTTCAGAATAATTCCAAAAAAACCAACTTTAGCTAATACTTTTCCAGCCACTAAACCACCTATTGTCCACGCTGCAACATTATCTACAGAAGAATCAAACTGTTCGTATTTAAAGCCATCTCCAAACTGTACAACATCTAAAACTTTATTAACATCCTTTTTAACTAAAGGAAATTCATTCATTGTACTAATAGCATTCAAAACCAATACTCCTTTTCTTCCTAAAATTCGGATATTATAGTTTAATGTGTTAACTTGGTCTTTACCAAATTTCACTTCTTTAGCCCAATGTAGAATTTTTCTGTCTTTATCATAAAACGGTGTAGATGCCCAACCAATAATAGTTACAGGCTCATAACCTTCTTTTTTACGTTGCTCGTTTTCTTCAACTGATTCTTTTTTCATATCAGCCAACAAATCATCGTAATTTATGTCATCTGCGTCATCGTCCTCGACATATCCTATTTCATCATATTCTATGTTAAAAACATAACCGTTTTGAGTCATTACTCCTTGGTTTTCGGGTAATAACATACCAAGACTAGGTGTTTCAGATTTTGGATTGCCCCATAAATCTACCAAAACTCTTTCTGATTGAGCCGAATTCAAGTATTTGAAACCAACAGGAACTTTTATAGTACCTATACCGCCTGCCAATTTTATAGTACCGCGTTCATACTTAAATGTTTTTTCAATGGAATCTAATTGTTTTACTGTATCTTCCTCAGTTTGAGAATAACCCCAAAAAGTTGAAATAGCACATAAAAAAATAATTATGTTTTTCATTTCTTGAACCAAATTTGGCGGCAAATATAGATATTTAAGTTTATAATTCACTCATTATAAAATCGTAACCTAATTTATCTACCAATTTATTAGGTGAAATAATTTTATGTTTCGCATTACTCGACAAAGCAAATTGTGGAATTGTTAGATTGTACTCCTTAGCTTTTTGAGTATAATATACTTTCCTTGTAGGATGATAAGGCGATACAGCATTAAAAACTTCCCCAAAACAATTATTTTCAATAATTGATTCGATAATTCCTATACAATCGTCTTGATGAATTAAATTTATAGGCGCATCAGGATTTTCAAGATTCTCTCTACCAGCTAAACTTTTTACTGGATGTCTGTCATAACCTAGCAATCCTCCAAAACGTAAAATCGTTGTTTTAAAATTAGAATTAGACTGTAGTATTCTTTCTGTTTCTAAAAGTTGTTTGCCGCTTTCTGTTTCTGGATTAGGAATAGTTTCTTCTGTTACAATTTGCAACGTAGGATCAGAAACATCTCCAAAAACCGAAGTAGAGCTTACAAATACTACCTTCCTGATTTTTGCCCTTTCGATAAAAGGAATTAGATTTTCGATTTTCTTTACAAAATTTTCCTTATTCTCTCCTCTTAATTTGGGCGGAATATTGATAATTAAAATTTCAGAGTTTGATAAGAAATCAATAACATTACTAGTTATATTATTCTCTTTTAGTTCAATTAAAAAAGGGATAATCTTCTCATTTTCTAACTGACTTAATTTTTCTATTGAGGTGCTTGAACCTTTTATAACACAACCTTTTTGAATCAACTTTTTTGCTAATGGCAATCCTAGCCACCCACAACCAAGTATAGAAATTTGTTTGTTTTTATTTTCTATTTTCATTTAACTATCAACTCTCTTTTTTAACCAATACATAACCCTCATTTTCTATAGCCATATAACCCTGATCGTACAAAAAATAATACACATTTCCTGTTTTGGTGGTATATATAGAAGTAAAAAATTCAAAATCAAATCCTTTAGAAAGCAATTTTGTTCTAGCTGTTTTTGCTTTTCCTTCTGGGTTTAATTCACATAAAATTCGATAGTTTTTGCGCAATTTATTATTAATGTTACGCATCAAATTAGTACTATCTTTATTCATTTTATTATTGTACGCATTGCGACAGCCATCGCTACAAAACTTTTTATCTTCGCGACCTACAATTTTTTCACCACATTCTAAACACTCTTTCATTTTCTAGCTAATTTGTCTTTATAACTATATCATTAATCCAATTATGAACTAACTTTTTATTGTTTGATAACGGAACTATATAAAACTTACTGCAAATCGAAAAAACCTTTGAAACCTCAATCCTTTCTTTTTCTACTTGACTCAAACCAAAATAATTGGAATGTATCAAAAACAAATTGTCTCCTTCTTTGAGCAAAAAACCAACATGCATGGCATCATAACCTATGAAATAGATTCCTTCATTAATTTTTGCTTTAATTGCTTTTATATTTTCATTAACATCATCACCATTTATTTCTATTATAACATTATTCAAACTTAGCACTTTAGCCGCTTGTGCTGGGGCTAATTGCGCTAATTTGTACCTGTTTATTTTTAATCCTAAATCTCTTAATGTTGTAGAAACAAAGTAACCACAAGCAATAGTTCCTTTGTTAGGAACTTCTGTATAGCCTTCAAATGACCATTTGGTTCCATACCAATATTGAAAAACCTTATTTAAAAGCAGTTGAGTAAAAATCTTTGAGTTAGCATCTATACTTTCGTGTTTCGATGCAATTCGGGTTGTATTTATTTGCGTTTTTACTTGTAAATAAGTTGGTTTGGTTTTTTGTGAAATTCCATTTTGAAATAAAAACAAAACGAAAACTATAATTAATCTTCTCATTTATAAACTTCCAAATTTTCCTTGATACTCTAAAGCTTGCATAATATGAGCCAAATGTTGTTCACAGTGCCAAGCATACAAACCTAATGCCTCTTTCAGCATCACTACTTTTTGAGTTGCTGGATGAATAAATTGTCTATTCCAGTCTGCTGAAGTAAAATGGTTTAAAATAATTACCCAGCGATGATGAACACCTTTTAAAATTTGAATTGAGGCCGATAAATTATCATCAATTTCGTCAATCATTTCCGCCCAAAGCTGCTCTTCATAAGGGCGTATGGTAGGAGTATCCTCTGTTAATGCCAACTTAAAACGAATAAAACTATTCATATGACTATCTGCACAATGATGTACTACTTGTTTCACACTCCATCCTTCTGGTCGGTATCTCCAAGCTAATTGTTCTTTCTGGAGATTAGTTGTTATTTCTTCTATTTTCTGTGGAAATGATTGAATAGTTGTAATCCAATTTTGAATTTCTTCTTCTGTACAATCCGAATTATATTCAAATTGACCTATGGGAAATCTTAAGTTTTCTGGAATCATTTTTTTATTTATTGACTTTCAAATATAGCAAAAAATCCATTTACAAACGACAACAAATATTTACAATCGAAATTAAACGACTTTCAACCGAATAAATTTTCAAAGACGCATAATCTTTGCAATGTCAAAATGAACGACAGTAATTTTTAAACATTAACATTAAATTTTAAACGCCATGAATGCATTAAGAAACAAAGTACAACTTATTGGACACGTAGGACAAGAACCAGAAATTAAAAATTTTGAAGGAGGAAAAAAATTAGCCAAATTTACTTTAGCTACAAATGAAGTATATTACAACAACAAAGAAAAAGTAACCGAAACACAATGGCATAATATAACCGCTTGGGGTAAAACGGCTGAAATAATAGAAAATTTTGTTACTAAAGGGAAAGAAATTGCCATTGAAGGTAAGTTAACTTATAATAGTTGGGAAGACAAAAACGGAGAAAAAAAATACACAACCGAAATAGTCGCAAATGAATTATTACTAATAAGTAAATAGTTTACAAAAAATCCGAAAAGTTAAATTTTTTCGGATTTTTTATTAAAAATACTTAAAGATATGTTTGATTTTATAAATTTGCGATAATTAAAACCCTTAAACAACTAATAATCAGATGAAAAAAACCTTACTATTATTACTCACTATATCCTCAATGTGTTTTTCTCAAACAGAAGAATATAAAACAGAGCAAATATCTGAAATGGAAGCAAAATCAGCATCAAAAAAAATGATGCTTCGAGTAAACCCAAATACCCTAAACTATGATTTGACCTATGGAAAACTAGAGTTTACTGTAGATCCGGCTGTAAATAATATCGCTGGAAAAGTTGCTCTTACTTTCAAAGCTTTATCTGATATGAATACGGTTGTTTTTGATTTCTATAAAAATGCAACTCCATTTAACATTTCTTCTGTAAAAATTAATGGGACTACAACAACCTTCTCTCATAATGCAACACACGAATTAGTAATTAATCTTCCAGCTACATTAACTACAGGTAATACCGCAATAGCGGAAGTTACATATAATGGAGCACCTGGGGCTTCTGGTATGGGATCATTTACAATAGGCACTCATGGATCAAGTGCTACTCCGGTTATGTGGACGCTTTCTGAACCCTATGGCGCTAGAGACTGGTGGCCTTGTAAACAAGACTTGAATGACAAGATAGATGCGATTGAAGTATACATAACAGCTCCATCAACATACACTAGCGTTTCAAATGGTGTAAAACAATCTGAAACTATAAATGGTGCAAACAAAACTACTTACTTTAAACATAATTATCCTATCCCTGCCTATTTAATTGCAATTGCCGTAACGGATTATGTAGTTAAAAACAGTGGTACTGCTGGTGGTAACAACACACCCCCAACACCTACATTTCCTATTATAGATTACATTTACCCTGAAAATAACACTCCCGGAAACGCAACTAACTTAGCTAGAACTGTGCCAATACTCAATTTCTACGAAACAAAAATAGGGGCTTATGGATTTAATACTGAAAAATATGGTCACGCACAATTTGGCTGGGGTGGCGGAATGGAACATACCACTGTATCATTTATGTATAATTTTAATAGAGATTTAATTTCTCACGAAATGGCTCATCAATGGTTTGGAGACAAAATTACATGTGGTTCTTGGAAAGATATTTGGTTAAACGAAGGCATTACAGAGTATATGTCTGGTTGTGTGGTTGAAAACTTTGATGGTGCCACAAGTTTTATTACTTGGAAAACAAACAAAATTAACAGTATAACATCTACTACAACAGGAAATTTATATCTATATGATTCTCAAATAAATGACATTAATAGAATTTTTAGCAGTCAAATGACATACAACAAAGGTTCAATGGTGACAAATATGTTACGTTTTATAATGGGTGATACAAATTTCTTCCAGGCTCTTAGAAACTACCTAAACGACCCATTACTTGCTTATAAATATGCTGTTACACCACAATTCCAAACTCATCTCGAAGCGGTACACGGAAGTAGCTTACAGGAATTCTTTAACGATTGGGTTTACAATGAAGGATACCCATCATACAATATAACTGCCTACAACTCTGGGGTTAACCAAGCCTCTGTTCAAATTAATCAAACACAATCTATAACAAATCCTGCTCAAACAGGCTATGTTTCTTATTTTGAAATGCCTGTACCAATCAGACTAATTCTAAATGACGGTAGTTTTCTCAATACAAAATTAAATAACACGTTTAATGGTCAAACTTTTACGGTTGCCTTACCTGCTGGAAAAACTGTAACCAATGTTATATTTGATCCAGGTAAAGATATCATTTCAAAAAATAATACCGCAGTTTTAAGCAACTCAAGTTTTACAATCGAAACCATGATTAATGTTTACCCTAATCCTGTAAATGATTATATAATGATAGATATCGCTTCTTCTTTAAATCTTGAAAAAGTAACTATTTTTAATATTTTGGGACAAAAAGTACTAGAGTCTACTCAAAATAAGATAAATGTTTCTAATCTATCTAAAGGAGTTTATGAAGTTAACATAGAAACTTCTCAAGGTAAATTAACTAAAAAGATTGTCAAAGAATAAAAAAAACCAATAAGTATAAAAAAAGAGTATTTGTGCAAATACTCTTTTTTTATACTTATTTTTTAACATATGTTACGGAAAAACCGTATTTTTAACATATTTAAAAAATATAATTCAAAATTAAGCTCGTGTTTTTTTGTTTTTGCATAAATTTAACATACAAACAAGAAGCAATAAAGAATGATTTTTTATTGTTCAAATTTTAAAAACTAAAAAACCATGAAAAAATTATCAAACCTATTAATCCTAATAGCGAGCATCGCTATGGGACAAACCGAAGAGTTTAAAACCGAAAGAATTGCCGCTATTGAAGCACAGTCGGCAGAAAAAAAATTGAATTTCCAGGTAAACGCAAACACCCAAAATTACGATTTAACTTATGCAAAATTGGAATTTACTGTAAACCCTGCTGTTTATAAAATCTCTGGCAAAGTAACATTGACTTTTAAGGCGTTATCAAATATGAGTAGCGTTACGTTTGATTTGTATAAAACCAGCACTCCTTTTACTATTTCAAGTGTTAAAATAAACGGTAGCAATGCAAGTTTCACACATACTTCATCTCACGAGTTAGTGATCACCTTACCAGGAGGATTAACTACAGGAAATTCCGCAAGTGCAGAAATCACATATTCTGGAGCACCTTCAACTATAGAACAAGCCTTTACCACATCAACACATAGCACTACTCCTGTTTTATACACTCTTTCCGAACCATATGGAGCAAGAGACTGGTGGCCTTGCAAACAAGATTTAAATGATAAAATTGATTCTATTGATGTTTATATAACTGCTCCTTCAACTTATACAAGTGTTTCTAACGGAGTAAAAAAATCAGAAACGATTGTAGGTACAAACAAAACCACTTATTTTAAACATAATTATCCTATCCCCGCATATCTAGTTGCGATAGCAGTAACTAATTATGTAGTAAAAAACACTGGCATCGCTGGAGGAAACAACTCTCCAGCAACTCCTACTTTCCCCGTTGTAGATTACATCTATCCTGAGAGCAACACTACTACGAATGCAACTAATTTAGCTAGAACAATACCATTACTTAATTTTTATGAAACAAAATTAGGAGCTTATCCATATAATACTGAAAAATATGGGCATGCACAGTTTGGTTGGGGAGGCGGTATGGAACATACAACTGTTTCCTTTATGAACAGCTTTGGAAGAAGTTTGATTGCTCATGAAATGGCACATCAATGGTTTGGTGACAAAATAACCTGTGGAACTTGGAAAGATATTTGGCTAAATGAAGGCTTAGCTGAATATATGACGGGTGCGGTAGTAGAGAATTTTGATGGAGCAGCAAGTTTTATCTCATGGAAAACGAGTAAAATAAACAGTGTGACTTCAACTACAACTGGAAATCTATATTTATACGACTCTCAATTAACAGACACTAACCGAATTTTTAGCAGTCAAATGACCTATAATAAAGGATCAATGGTCGTACATATGCTGAGATATATTATGGGTGACAACAAGTTTTTTCAAGCTTTACGTAATTACTTAAACGACCCACTGTTAGCATATAAATACGCAGTTACGCCTCAATTCCAAGCACATCTTGAAGCTGTTCACGGAAGTAGTCTTCAAGAGTTTTTTAATGATTGGGTTTATAAAGAAGGGTATCCTACTTACAATATAACAGTTTCAAATTCAGGAAGCGGTCAGGCAAGCGTACAAATCAATCAAACTCAATCAATAACAAACACTTCTTATATAGGCTATGTTTCTTATTTTGATATGCCAGTGCCAGTACGTTTAACATTAAGCAACGGCACCATTATCAATTTAAAATTAAATAACAGTTATAACGGTCAAGTTTTCCCTGTTACCCTGCCTAGCGGAACGACTGTACAAAGTGTAGCATTTGACCCCAATAAAGATATCATTTCAAAAAACAGCAAAATTACCTTAAGAAATACAGCAAAATATCTTGAAAATCTCATAAACGTTTATCCTAATCCTATAAATAATGAAGACTATATAACTATAGCATCTGACGAAAGTCTAATTATTAAGAAAACAATAATTTATAATTTATTTGGTCAAAAAGTAGCAGAAGGAGAGTCTGAAAAAATAATCCTAAACAACTTAAATAAAGGAGTTTATAAAATTTCAATTGAAACAAACGAAGGGATAATTCATAAAAAAATGATAAAAAATTAACCTAAACTTATATATTATTAGAAAAGTAAGGCGAAAGTCTTACTTTTGCTTTTTTATAGAATTTATTAAAAACAATAATGGACACACTAATTCAAATTGCTCAAATTATATTTATTCTTTCAGTACTGGTCATTCTACACGAATTTGGGCATTACATTCCTGCTAAACTTTTTAAAGTAAGAGTCGAAAAGTTTTATCTTTTTATGGATGCTGGCCTATCGCTTTTTAAAAAGAAAATTGGAGAGACAGAATGGGGAATTGGGTGGCTACCTATTGGAGGCTACGTAAAGCTTTCAGGTATGATGGACGAAAGTATGGATAAAGAGCAAATGGCACAACCTGCTCAACCGTGGGAATTTCGCTCTAAACCAGCTTGGCAAAGACTAATAATAATGTTGGGTGGAATCGCAGTTAATATACTGTTAGCAATAACAATTTATACCGTAATGTACACCACTGTAGGACAAAAATATGCTGCAACCGAATTATATCAAAAGCAAGGATTAATGTTTGGCGAATCTGGTTTAAATGCAGGATTCAAGAATGGAGACAAAATCCTTACTGTTGATGGGCAAGTTCAACCAAAATTTAATCGTTTAGTTATCGATTTATTATTAGGTGACAAAGTAGAAATTGAAAGAAATGGCCAAAAAGAAACCCTAACCATTACAGATGAACAAAAAAGTAAAATTCTAGCATCCGAGGGCAAAGATTTTATTTCTCCTCGCCTATCTAACATAAAAGTAGACTCGGTATTACCTGAAGGGAATGGCAAAAAGGCTGGACTCTTAAAAGGAGATAAAATCAGCAAAATAAACGGCACGAAAATTACATTCTATGACGAATTAATTGAAATGCTTAAATCAAATAAATCTAAGCAAATAGATTTAACTGTTTTAAGAAATAATAACGAGGTCATTTTACACACCTTAGTATCTAAAGAAGGCAAAATAGGTTTTGCACCTGCATTTGAAAGCAAAGAAAATTTCTTAATTATAAACAAATTAGGTATTTTTCAAGCCATCCCAGCAGCTATAAGCGAATCTTACACTCAGTTTTTATACAATATAAAACAATTCAAACTTATTTTAAGACCAAAAACTCAAGCTTATAAACAAGTTAAAAGTCCAATTGGAATTACTCAAAAATTACCTACGGAATGGAATTGGGAATTTATTTGGGGTTTTACTGCGATGTTCTCTATAGGATTAGCCTTTATGAACCTTTTACCTATTCCGGGATTAGACGGTGGACATGCTATTTTTACCATAGCAGAAATGATTACAGGCAAAAAATTAAGCGACAAAGCCGCTGAGAGAGTTCAAACTGTCGGAATGATTATTTTACTGAGTTTGATGGCATTAACATTTGGAAAAGACATTTGGGAAATTATCGCTAAGAATTTTTTATAAAAAAATCTTAAAAACTGTTTTGCAAATATAAAAATTAGACTATATTTGCACTCGCTAAAAAGATATTAATCTTCCTCCTTAGCTCAGTTGGTTAGAGCATCTGACTGTTAATCAGAGGGTCCTTGG
>JASGCW010000014.1:0-45864 GCA_030053945.1 Limnohabitans sp. | reverse complement strand
AGCATCTGACTGTTAATCAGAGGGTCCTTGGTTCGAGCCCAAGAGGGGGAGCAAATTTTTAGCAAACACATAAACCTTTGAGGTGATTCCTCCTTAGCTCAGTTGGTTAGAGCATCTGACTGTTAATCAGAGGGTCCTTGGTTCGAGCCCAAGAGGGGGAGCAAAGCTTAGCAAAATGCTAAGCTTTTTTGTTTTACATACTTCTAAACAATAAATCAAGACTAAAGGAATTGGCAAATTAAGGCTACAAGTGATCAATCTAAAAAGAAAGAACCTACCTCTAGCATCTCTAAATCAACCTCTAAAAGCTTGTATTTCGACATTAAAAGATTCAGTTGCGTTTTGTTACTTCTATCATCAAAAACAACGCATTTAAACACAATTAAACTAGAATCTCTTTTTACTAAAAACAATTCAAACAGAGAAAACAAATCACTAGGTATTTTTACAGTATTCCAAGAAATAAAAAAGGCAGAACAATGTTCTACCTTTTTTGCCCCAAATCTACCATAAACTTAACCTACTTATTTAATGGTGACGCAAATTTATATGCAATACTACTATATTCCAAAGAAAATCGACAAACCAATAAAATACTCGTTTACCTGAAATTTTATTTTTTTCATCTAACTAAATTTGGTGAGATGCCGTAAAGATTATAAAATAAAAAAGGCAGAAGTACATTCTACCTTTTTTACCCTAAATCTACCACAAATTTAACCTACTTATTTAATGGTGACTCAAATTTATAGGTGACATTACTAAATTCCAAAGAAATTTGGCAAATTTATGAAATACTTGCTTATGGGAAATTTCATTTTTTATCTAGCTAAATTTAGCAAGAAACCGTAATGACTATAAAATAAAAAAGGTAGAACGTTGTTCTACCTTTTTTGCCCCAAATCTACCATAAACTTAACCTACTTATTTAATGGTGACTCAAATTTATAACTAGCATTGCTAAATTCCAAAGAAAATCGGCAAACTAATCAAATACTCGTTTACCTGAAATTTCATTTTTTTTATCTCACCAAATTTGGTGAGACACCGTAATGACTATAAAATAAAAAAGGTAGAACGTTGTTCTACCTTTTTTGCCCCAAATCTACCATAAACTTAACCTACTTATTTAATGGTAGAACTAATATATATTTGTTTTATATACAACAAAAATTTAATCGTCAAAATACCTAAATATTCGATTATAGTGTTAAATTTTATTAATATGCTCTTGCATCTTTCCCTTCATAAAAATTCATAAAAGCTCTATTTACAACACGATTTCCTCCAGGAGTTGGGTAATTTCCAGTAAAATACCAATCTCCTAAATTTTTCGGGCAGGCTTTGTGCAAATCTTCAACAGTTTGGAAAATTATCTTTACTTCTGTTTTTACAGAAGACTCCGTAAGCATTTCTGCTATCTTATCAGAAATCTGTTCATCTGTAAATTGCTCATATAATTCATTAACATAATTTACAACTTCAGAATCCTGTTTATGTTCTTGCGCTTTACATTTAGCATAAACCTCATCTACTAAATGATATTTATTATTATCCTTCAACAAGGCTAACATTGCTTGAAACGCAACAAGCGTTTCTAATTTAGCCATATCTATTCCATAACAATCAGGATAACGAATTTGAGGTGCAGAAGAAACTATAACCAATTTTTTAGGATTTAACCTATCCATCATCTTAATAATACTCTTTTTAAGAGTTGTTCCACGAACAATACTATCATCAATGATAACTAAATTATCTGTAGGCTTAATCACTCCATAGGTAACATCATAAACATGAGCTACCATATCATCCCGTGAGCTATCTTCAGTAATAAAAGTACGTAGCTTCACATCCTTAATAGCAATTTTTTCAGAACGCAACTTAACAGAAAGTATTTCCTGCAATTTCTCTTCAGTCAACGAATCTTTACGTTCTAAGATAGAAGCAATCTTTCTTTGATTTAAAAAATCATTAGCTGCTTCCACCATTCCATAAAAAGAAGTTTCAGCTGTATTAGGAATGTATGAAAAAACAGTATTATCCGTATCATTATCAACTGCTTTTAAAACAGCTGGCAATACTAACTTACCTAAATTCTTACGTTCTTGATAAATTTCAGCATCACTTCCTCTAGAAAAATAAATTCGCTCAAACGAACATGCTTTCTGAACAGATTCGTCTCTAACCCTTTCATCTAAAACCCTTCCATCTTTTTTTATAATTAAAGCGTGACCAGGTGTAATTTCTTGAATTTTATCAAAAGGAACATTGAAAACAGTTTGTATAACGGGTCTTTCTGAAGCTACTACAACAATTTCATCATCTTGATAATAAAATGCTGGTCTGATACCTGCAGGATCACGAGTAACAAAAGCATCTCCGTGTCCTATTAGCCCAGCCATTGCATAACCTCCATCCCAATTTTTTGAAGCACGTTTCAAAATTCGAGCAATATTTAACTTCTCTGCTATAACAGGCGATGCCTCTAGTTTAGATAAACCTTCATTTTTACATTCTTGATACAAATCGGTTACCTCATCATCTAGAAAATGACCGATTTTTTCCATCACTGTAACCGTATCTGCCAATTGCTTTGGGTGCTGACCTAATCGAACTAAATCTTGAAATAGTTCTTTAACATTAGTCATATTAAAATTACCCGCCACAATCAAATTACGATGCATCCAGTTATTTTGACGTAAAAAAGGATGAACATTTTCTATACTATTTTTCCCAAAAGTCCCATAACGCACATGACCTAAAAAAACCTCTCCCACATAAGGAATATTTTGTTTTTGTAAAGCCACATTGTCACGATACTCAGGATTTTGCTCCAATTCTTCATTTATTCTAGCATTTATTTGAGAAAATATATCCTGAATAGGCTGCGCTTGATTAGAGCGAATTCGACTTATGTATCTTTCTCCTGGAGTTACATCCAGTTTAATACTTGCTAATCCAGCACCGTCTTGCCCCCTATTGTGTTGTTTCTCTAGAAGTAGATACATTTTTTCAACCCCATAGAATGCTGTTCCATATTTTTCTTTATAGTATTCTAAAGGTTTTTTTAATCGCAAAAGCGCAATTCCGCACTCGTGTTTTATAGCATCACTCATAATATTTTATTTGTGCATCTAACAAAGTCAGACACAAGTTGTTGTGTTGTTTTTTTAAATAAAAAATGCCTCGAAAATCGAGGCACAAATTTACGATAATTCTATTTCAAATTGTGTTAAAGCTTTGAATTGCTTTAATCTTTGTTGGATTTCTTCTTTTGTCAAACCCACAAGTCTTTCTGTTCCAAATTTCTCTACACAAAAAGAAGCTAGATTAGAACCTTGAATAATAGCGGTTTTCATTGTTTCAAAAGAAATATCCCCTTGCTGCGTGATAAACCCTGCAAAACCTCCCGCAAATGTATCTCCCGCTCCTGTTGGATCAAAAACATCTGCTAATGGTAAAGCTGGTGCGAAGAAAATTTCATTATTATGAAAAATTAAAGCTCCATGCTCACCTTTTTTAATCACAACATACTTTGGTCCCATTGTATGGATTTTAGCCGCTGCTTTCACTAATGAGTATTCTCCTGAAAGTTGTCTTGCTTCTTCGTCATTGATAGTTATTACATCTACACGTTTTAGCACATCAAGTAATTCAGGCAGTGCACAATCCATCCAAAAATTCATAGTATCTAATACTACAAGTTTTGGCTTCTCTGTTAATTGATTTAAAACACTTGACTGCACCAATGGATGAAGGTTTCCTAATAAAACCACATCTGAATTTTTATAATTTTCAGGAACAACTGGATTAAAATCAGCTAAAACATTTAACTCTGTAATTAATGTATCCCTAGAATTCATATCATTATGATAACGACCACTCCAAAAGAACGTTTTACCGCCTTTTACAACTTCTAGTCCAGTCACATCAATATTTCTTGATTTTAATAATTCTATATATTCCTGAGGAAAGTCCTCGCCAACAACCGAAACAATTGCTGATTGCAAATTAAACTGTGAAGCTGACAAACCAATAAACGTACCTGCACCTCCTAATATCTTATCTGTTTTTCCAAATGGAGTCTCTATTGCATCAAAAGCAACAGAACCTACAATTAATAATTTATTCATATAGCGAATTGAAAATTAAGGCGCAAAGATAAAACTTTAGTTTTGAAGTTTAAAAGTTTATGAGTTTAAAAAATTTATATAGAAATATTCACCTATTTATATTTGCTTCCAGTTGATTTTTCATATTCTGAAAAGTGTAAAAGGGAGCTTTCGTAATCATCATATTAATAAAAAAAGGAGGAATATTAGATTCTGGATTACCATATAATTGTTGTGTAACCTCAGTATGATTAGCATCTAATCTTTTAAGAATCCAAGCACCACTAAAATGTTTTAACCTAACCACATCTTTTTTTTCTTTGACTAAACTATTTAGAGGACTAAGCAAAAGCGTATACCCATTCTTTTCCTTTTTCAACTGAACCTTAGAAATATGGTCTCTGTCTTTCACTGGCCATTCTACATCATTATGGATATAAAAAATCCATACTGAATCATTAACTTTTTTTATCAATGAAGATTCTGCAATACGATAACTCCAATATTTAAGATTTTTAATGTCGAGTATTTTTTTTAACACAGTATCAATTGGTGACTTTACTTGTATTGTGACTTTTAATTCTTTTATTGTAGAAGAATCTGTTTTTCGAGTAAAAACTTTTATTCCGTCTTTGTTCAATGCTAATTTCCAAGGTTTTTGTTGAAAACAAAAACCAACCAAAGCAAAAAATACTATGTAAATAAATTTTTGCATTTATGTAAAAATAAGAAAATCAAATCAATTGATTATCAGTGTTTTCATAAAAAGAATCTATTGAAAGTTTAGATTGTTGCGATGCCATTACAGCTAACTGATCACAACGCTCATTTTGAGGATGATTATTATGTCCTTTTATCCATTTAAAATCTACCTGATGTTTTCTGTAAATTTTAAGGAAACGCATCCATAAATCAGGGTTTTTCTTACCCTTGAAACTAATTTTTTCCCATCCGAAAACCCACTTTTTTTCAACTGCATCAACAACATATTTAGAATCAGAAACAACTAAGACCCTTGTATTTTCGTTTTTTAGCTTTTCTAATCCTACAATCACCGCAAGCAATTCCATCCTATTATTAGTAGTTAGACGAAAACCTTCATAAAATTCTTTTTTATAAGGAGTTCCTACCATTTCCATAACTACTCCATACCCTCCTGGCCCTGGATTCCCTTTGGCTGCGCCATCTGTATATATATGAACCTGATGTGACAAAATAAATTATGCGTTTTTCGTTAAAAGTTTTTCAATTTCAATTGGAAAATAAGTATGCTCTAACTTGTGCACTTTCTCAGCTATTTCTTCAACAGAAGTACAATCTTCAACACTTGTAGAGTATTGACAGATAATTGCTCCTTCATCATAATGCTCATTCACATAATGAATGGTAATTCCAGTTTCTTTTTCTTTATTTTCTAGAACCGCTTTATGCACATAATTTCCGTACATCCCTTTACCTCCATATTTAGGCAATAAGGCAGGATGAATATTAATTACTTTATTATGAAAAGCTTTTATAATATTTTCTGGAAATTTCAATAAAAAACCTGCCAGTACAATCAAATCAGGCTGAATAGCCAGTAAATCATTTAAAACTTTTTCAGAGTTTAATTCTTCCCTATTAAATATTTTTGAGGAAATTTGATGATTTTCAGCTCTCTGTAAAACTTTGGCATTTATATTGTTAGTAAAGATACCGACTACGTTTCCTTGAATGCTATTTTTAAAGTGTAATATGATTTTTTCGGCATTAGAACCTGATCCAGAAGCAAATATTACAATTTTTTTCATTTCTTACATTGTTTAAAGTGTTGATTCCAAATTCTATATATTGAAAAGGCAACTGTAATTTTTATTACGCAAAAAAAAGAATAATAAATGAGAAATAATCAAATAATAACATTCTTTGTTAAATTAATTTTTTAATTTCGTAGTTAGAATTATTAACTAAAAAAGTGGTAATAAAATAATTTTTTTATTTTTGCCAACTAATTAAAATTTAAAATTGAAAGATTATGTCAGACATTGCATCAAGAGTAAAAGCGATTATCGTAGACAAATTAGGTGTAGACGAAAACGAAGTTGTTACAGAAGCAAGCTTCACTAACGATTTAGGTGCTGATTCATTAGACACTGTAGAGCTAATTATGGAATTCGAAAAAGAATTTGATATTCAAATTCCAGATGACCAAGCTGAAAACATTGCTACTGTAGGTCAAGCTATTTCTTACATTGAAGACGCTAAAAAATAATATTTCATAACATCTGTAGGCTTATAAACTTACAGATGTTTTTATTTTTTACTGATTTTTAAAATCTTTTTGTAGATTTGTAAAAAACATTGATTGTATTACAATCACAAAATATTTTATGTAATACCCATTGTTTCTTTTAGTTATTTAAAAGTGCTTTGGGTTTTTTTATATCGAACATAACCAACTAAAATATGCAATTAAAGCGAGTAGTAGTAACAGGATTAGGAGCATTAACCCCCATAGGTAATACAATAGAAGAGTATTGGAACGGATTAATAAACGGAAAAAGCGGTGCAGCACCTATCACTTATTATGACACTGAAAAACATAAAACAAAGTTTGCTTGTGAGGTAAAAAACTTTAATGTTGAAAATTATATTGACAAAAAAGAAGCTCGCAGAATGGACAAATTCACTCAATATGCTATTGTAGCGAGTGATGAAGCTATCAAAGATTCAGGCTTAGACTTAGATAAAATCAACAAATATAGAGTTGGAGTTATTTGGGGTGCAGGAATTGGAGGTTTAGAAACTTTCCAAGAAGAAGTAATAAATTATGCTAAAGGTGATGGAACACCTCGTTTCAACCCATTTTTTATCCCAAAAATGATAGCTGATATTGCCCCTGGTCATATCTCTATGCGTAATGGCTTTATGGGACCTAATTACACTACGGTTTCTGCTTGTGCTTCTTCTGCTAATGCACTTGTAGATGCTTTCAATTACATTCGCTTAGGAATGTGCGATGTAATTGTATCTGGAGGGTCTGAAGCAGCAGTAACAATAGCAGGTATGGGCGGATTTAACTCTATGCAAGCTTTATCTACAAGAAATGACAGTCCTGAATCAGCCTCAAGACCATTTGATGCTACGCGTGATGGATTTGTATTAGGAGAAGGTGCGGGTTCACTAATTCTAGAAGAATACGAACATGCAAAAGCCCGTGGAGCAAAAATATATTGTGAAGTAGGTGGCTGTGGTATGTCTTCAGATGCTTATCATCTTACAGCTCCACATCCTGAAGGAATTGGAGTAATTGCGGTTATGCAAAACTGTTTGAACGATGCAGGCATGAAACCAGAAGATATTGACCATATTAATACACATGGTACTTCTACGCCTCTTGGTGATGTAGCCGAGCTTAAAGCAATTAGTTCAGTTTTTGGTGAACATGCTAAAAACATCAACATCAACTCGACAAAATCTATGACTGGTCATTTACTTGGTGCAGCAGGTGCTATTGAAGCTATTGCTTCTATCTTAGCAATTAAAAACGGAATAATACCTCCTACAATTAACCACAGTGTTGTAGATGAAAATATTGACCCATCATTAAATTTAACTTTAAACAAAGCTCAAAAAAGAGAAGTTAAAGTAGCTATGAGCAATACTTTTGGGTTTGGAGGACATAATGCTTGTGTGCTTTTCAAAAAAGTAGACTAATTATCTATGAGTATTATTAGAAAAATATTTAAAACTTCCCGTTCTCCAGAAGACGGGATTTTTTTTGATAAACTCGAAAACATTCTAGGCTTCAAACCTGGCAATCTAGAGTTTTATAAAAAAGCCTTCACTCATCGTTCTATGAATAAAACTGACGAGCAAGGTCACCCTATAAATTATGAACGTCTCGAATTCCTAGGTGATGCTATGCTAGGCTCTGTAATAGCCGCTCATTTATTTAACAAAGTGCCAACAGGAGATGAAGGCTACTTGACAAAAATGCGTTCAAAAATTGTTTCGAGAGAGCATTTAAACGAATTAGGCAAAGATTTTAATTTAATTCAGTTTGTAGAAAGTAAAGTTTCCCCTCAACATTTTGGAGAAAATGTACACGGAAATATCTTTGAAGCCTTTATTGGAGCAATTTACCTTGACAAAGGATTTGTTTACTGTGAAAAATTCATTCACAAAAAAGTTATAAAACCATACGTGGACATTGACAGATTAGAAGGCAAAGTTATTAGTTATAAAAGTTTGCTAATTGAATGGTGCCAGAAAGAAAAAAAATCCTTCAACTATGAAGTCTATGACGATAATGGTACAGGTGCACAGAAATATTTTGGAGTTAAACTTCATATTAACGGAAAAACTGTCGCTAAAGCTAGAGCTACTTCAAAGAAGAAAGCAGAAGAAATTGCTTCTAAAAGAGCATATTTTGTATTTCAAGAAAAAATAGACACAAAACAGACATAATTTTACATCTCAAACGTTTTCGTTAATAAATTAGCACAAACCTAACAATTCTCTTTAGGTTCGGTTTCTTATAAATCCTATATTTACATTTTATTTGATGTTATATGGCTACTCATAAATTACAGTTAGAAGATTTTGATCAAATTGATTATGATCTTATTGCCATTCATACACCATTAGAAGACTATAGATTAGCTTTTAAAATTAATCAACAACTGGACATTCTACTTTCAAAAAACAAAGAAGAAATACCAGTAGAAGTAAACAAGCACATCGCCTCTTTCTCAAGGTTTACATTTGATGATGAAAACAGAATGATGTGTTGGCATTTAATTCAGAATAAACAAGCAATAGAGTTTACTATAGAACAAGACAAGAATTCTTTGTTTGACGAAAAAAGTGTTTCCAAACAAGTAAATTTGATCACTGAATTAAAAAAAGTAGATTTTTTATTAAAAATTGAACATGACGAGCAGATAAACAATAAAGAAATAATTAACAAACTCAAAAAGATTGATTCCATTAGTACAGTTTATGAAGTAGATATAAATGAAATCAAATCGAAAAATAATTTAATTTTTTAAAAATGCCTACAAGAAAAAAAACCAAAATAGTTGCTACTCTAGGTCCAGCATGTAGTTCAAAAGAAATAATCAAAAAAATGATGGATGCTGGGGTAGATGTGTTTCGCATAAATTTTTCTCATGCTGATTACACTGATGTAGCAGAACGCATTCGTATTATCAGAGAATTAAATCAAGAATTTAGTTACACAACTGCAATTCTGGCCGACTTACAAGGACCTAAACTGAGAGTTGGTGTAATGAAAGAAGACGTTGTTGTTAACGAAGGTGATCTAGTAACTTTTCAGACTGCCGAAGATGTTCCTGGCACACCTGACAATGTCTATATGACATACAAGGCATTTCCTCAAGATGTAAAAGCTGGAGAACGCATTTTATTAGATGATGGTAAATTAATTTTTGAAGCTGTTTCAACAGATAAAGAAGCCAAAGTAGTCTGTAAAGTAATTCAAGGTGGCCCATTAAAATCTAAGAAAGGAGTTAATCTACCTAATACTAATGTTTCACTACCCGCATTAACAGAAAAGGATATTCGTGATGCTATTTTTGCTATAGAAAATCAAGTAGATTGGATTGCTTTATCTTTTGTCCGCACTCCAGAAGATTTGAAAGATTTACGAGAAATAATCGAAAAACATTCAGATCATAAAATTCCTATCATTGCCAAAATTGAAAAACCTGAAGCTATAGAAAACCTAGATAAACTAGTAGCTCACTGCGATGGGTTTATGGTAGCACGTGGTGATCTTGGAGTAGAATTACCTGCACACGAAGTTCCTCTAATCCAGAAAAAATTAATAAATAGAGCAAAACTAGCTCGTATCCCTGTTATCGTTGCAACACAAATGATGGAAACGATGATAACAAGCCTTACTCCTACTCGTGCTGAAGTAAATGATGTTGCGAACTCAGTAATGGATGGTGCAGATGCTGTAATGCTTTCTGGAGAAACTTCCGTAGGAAATTATCCTGTTCAAGTGATCGAGAAAATGACTCAAATTATAGAGGCTGTTGAAGATTCGCCACTAATACACGTTCCTCAAAAACAACCGCAAATAAAAACAAATCGCTTTATCACTAAACATATATGTTACCATGCTGCAATTTTAGCTGATGATATTGAAGCAAAAGCCATTACTACTTTAACAAATAGTGGTTATACCGCTTTTCAAGTTTCGGCTTGGCGTCCTCATGCTCATATTTTAGTATTTACATCAAACCCTCGTATTCTTACGCAACTGAATTTATTATGGGGTGTTCACGCCTTTATTTATGACAAATTTGTAAGTACTGATGACACAATCGATGACATCAATGCAATTGCTAAAGAAAAAGGATATGTGCAAAAAGGTGATATTTTAGTAAATCTTGCTGCTATGCCTGTTGTAGCAAAAGGTATGGTGAACACACTTAGAATTTCAGAAATTGAATAAAAAATTTATAAATTATCAAAACTCAAACCGTAGTTGAACCACTACTGTTTTTTTTATCTCGTTATTCAAATTAGAAAGAGATATACCTAAAAGACGCACAGAATCTTTCATTTTTTCTTGATAAAGGAGCTCTTTTGAAGTTTCGAATAGCAAACCTTTATCCGCTATAAAATAAGGCAATGTCTTACTTCTTGTTTGCTGTGAAAAATCAGAATATTTAATTTTTAAAGTAACTGTTTTTCCAGAAATTTTATGTTTCTGCAATCTGCGTTCTAATTCGCTGGCTATACGCTGTAATTTTTCTTCCATAAATATTTCAGAAGTCAAATTAGTATTAAAAGTATGCTCAGCCGCTACAGATTTTGCTGTTCTATTCGGTTTTACTTGGCTATTTGAAATCCCTCGTACCAAATAAAAATAATGTCTTCCGCTTTTCCCGAAATGTTCATCTAGATATTCAAGCGATTTTTGTTTCAAATCGGCTCCTGTATAAATTCCTAATTGGTACATTCTTTCGGCAGTAACTTTACCTATACCATAAAACTTCTTCACATCAAGTCCTTCAAGAAAGGCTTCTACTTCATCAGGATTAATAGTTTTTTGACCGTTTGGTTTATTATAATCGGAAGCAATTTTTGCTACAAATTTATTGGTTGAAATACCAGCAGAAGCAGTTAGCCCCACCTCCTCAAAAATTCGTTTACGGATTTCTTCTGCTATCAATGTGGCACTCGGATTTCCTTTTTTGTTTTGAGTTACATCCAGATAGGCTTCATCTAATGAAAGTGGTTCGACCAAATCTGTATAATCGTAAAAAATCTTCCTAATTTGTTTTGAAATTTGCGTATAGCGATCAAAACGTGGCTTTACAAAAATCAAATCGGGACATAATTTTTTTGCCTGAATTCCACTCATCGCACTTCTTACACCAAATTTTCTCGCCTCATAACTAGCTGCAGAAACTACGCCACGCGTTTCGTTACCACCCACAGCAAGCGGTTTACCTTTTAATTCTGGGTTGTCCATTTGTTCAACCGAGGCGTAAAAGGCATCCATATCTACATGAATTATTTTTCGGAGCGGTAATTCTTCCATACTGTAAAAATAGTATCTTTAGCCTATGATTGAAATAGAACGCAAATTTTTAGTTAATTCTACTGACTTTATTTCTGAAGCAACTTCACAAACCAGAATTGTTCAAGGGTATTTAAACTCTAATCCTGAACGAACAGTTCGTGTACGTATAAAAGGAAACAAAGGATTTATCACCATAAAAGGAAAAGGAAATAAATCTGGCACCACTAGATTAGAATGGGAAAAAGAGATTACCATTGCAGAAGCAGAATTACTTCTAGGTATTTGCGAAAAAGGAATCATAGCTAAAATTCGTTATGAAATCCCAGTTGGCAATCATTTCTATGAAGTTGATATTTTTGAAGATGATAATCAAGGATTAATTCTAGCTGAAATAGAGCTTACCGATGAAAACGAATGGTTTGAAAAACCGAATTGGTTAGGGGCTGAAGTAACTAATAATGAAAAATATTATAATGCTTATTTAAGCAATAATCCTTATAAAAACTGGTAATTATTTTTTTATTGCCACTTCAATTTTTACCCGCATTTCGCCGCCTCTTTTATTAGTTGCAAGGTACATAAAAGCCTTACGAGACAAATCTATTTCACGTTTTTTATGATGTGGCCCTCTATCATTGATTTTAACAATTACTGTGCGACCATTACGTAAATTTGTCACTCGAACTTTAGTTCCGAAGGGGAGTCTTTTATGAGCTGCTGTAAATTTATTATTATAAAAACGTTCACCGCTTGCAGTTCTTCTTCCATTAAATTTGTTAGCATAATAGGAAGCAATCCCACTCTTTTTATATAATTTATAATTATACAGTCCTTCTTCTACAGATAAACTATCAACTACAACGGTATCTTTTTTTATAGTATCTTGAATACTAACTTTCTTAACAGTGTCTTGTTCTATTCGTGACTTAAATGATTGCTTTTCAAATTTTGTAAAAGAAAAATTTGAAGTCAACCAAGATGCAACAATTGTGAATACACCTAATAAAAACCTGTTTATCATAGTATTTTATTTTTTTACAATCACGAAATAACAAATACCTTGCCTAAAAAAAACGAAAAGCCCTAAAGAGGGCTTTTTAGATATTTTAGAACCATAAATTCCAAGGAATTCTGCTTAAGATAAGAATCAATCCTAATCCATAAAAAGTCATAATGGTTTTGAATTTAGTATTTGATTCATCTATTTTTTTATGTTTTGACCAACCTATAGTGATTAAAGCTACAGCAATTAAAATCGTTAACGGATGCTCTAAAGCTGTTTTTCTCATTGCTGAATCACTCATTTGAGCTAAACCACTATGTCCTAAAGGCGATACAAAATACAATATCAAACCAACTAATAATTGAATATGAGTTCCAATTAATCCGAATAATGAAAGTTTAAAATCTTTTGGTCCAAATTCTTTTTTTGAATTAAACCCAATAACTGCATTTAGCACAGCAAATACAAGTAATAACAAGGCAACATAAGCCCAACCTGAATGAAATTTCTGAATAAATTCGTACATTTTGTAAGTTTTAGTTATAACAAATATAACAAAAAAAACCACGTCTTTAAGCGTGGTTTAAATTTATAATCTTTAAAAAATACTATGGTAAAACAGGTCTCAAAACTCTATCAACGATATGAATCACACCATTAGTTGTTTGAATATTAACAGTTTTAATATTACTTGAAGCAACTGAAATTACTGGCAATTCACTTATTTTTAAAGTACCACCTGCAATTTTAAATTGCTGACTTGTAGCAGCCATAGTAGTAATTGTAGCATCAGCTGATGCCCAAGATGTCCCTGAAGAAGCCGTTAGATTACCATTTGTCATATGGTATCTTAAAATTTTAGAAACATTAGCTGTCGTATTATTAGAAGCAATAAATCCGCCTGTAGCTGTTTCACTATCAACTGTGCTATTAATTGGAGCAAAAACTGTAATTGGTCCTACTGCACTCAATGTAGCTAATACTGCCGATTGATCACCATATGTTCCAGTTGCTGTACTTGTATAAATAGCATAGAATTTAGCTAAATTAGGATTAGCAATCATATGATTTTTCAAATTAGGCAATTTCACAACACCATCAACAAAATGTACAACTCCATTACTTGCATCTATATCAGAAACTGTAATTTTTGCCCCTCCATTAGAAACACCTCCATTTATAATATAATCAGAGCCTGATTGATTTACAAACATACTTAAGGTTGTTGAAGTACCCGAACCAGAAGCAAAAGTTTTAGAATATGCATTCGAAACTAAATCATTTGCTCTAGTACCAACTCCTAAAATATGATTTTGTAATAATCTTTTTAGTTCTGCCACTTGAGATGTTGATAAAGTTGCTGGCGCCACAGGAAATGTTGAATCTACTATTCCTGAAGGGAAATTTGCAGAAGTGTAAGCTGCAAATGCTGCATTTGATGGAGCAAATAGAGTATATGACCCAGGATTAGTAAGAGTTGTCGATAACGCTGTCGCATCTAAAGCTTTCACTAAAACACTATAATTAGAATCAGCCTTGATAATTTCTGATATTGCTGGATATTTTGTTACTTCAGTAATTGCATTATCACAAGAAATAGAAACAATTCCTATTGACAAAATTGCTAAAAATTTTATTATTTGATTTCTAAGTTTCATATGTTTAAATTTTATTTGTTATAGGTAACATATGGTCTCACCTTTTTAATCATTGGTGTTTGTTTGCAACAAACTCGTTGTTAGTGGTGATTTCATATGTAGATAATTATTTGTTTTTTTATTTGTCATATGGTATCGCCTTATCTTCATTGGTGTTTGTTTGCAACAAACTTGTTGTTAGTGGCGATTTCATATGTATATTATTAAATTAATTATTTACCAAAAATATATCGTAATGTAAATTGTAATTGCCAAACATCATTTACAGATGAATTATATTGATATGTATCTCTTGCTAAGAATCTTTTTCCTGTATTATCCGTTTGTAATGCCATAGTATATCCTGGAACGTAGTTATTAGAGCTACTAGGAGCTTGAGAAACATTCAAAATGTTAGAGGCTGTAGCTCTTTGAGAAATACCCCAACTTCTATTTAACATGTTGGTGAAATTTAACACATCTACTCTAAATTGGAATGCATTTTTCTGTCCAGCTATCTTAATATAAAAATCTTGAGTAACCGACAAATCTATTCTATGTAACATAGGAATTATATTACTATTTCTTTCTACATATTGACCTCTTCGTGATGACAAATATGGATCTTGATCAATATATCTGTCAAAAGCTTCTGCTTGTTGAGCTGCTGAATATAAAACTAAAGTATTACCTCCTACATTTTGAGTGATATCCACAAAACGTAAATCAGAAGCTTTGTTAGGAACATATAACAAATCGTTACCATTTATACCATCACCATTTACGTCACCTGAATATGTATATGAAAAAGGATTTGTTTTTTCTCCAATATATCCTAAGCTAATAGAAGTAGAACCGCCTAATTTCTTACCATAGTCAATTTTATATCCTAAAATTCCAACTAGACGATCAGGAGTATTGTTATTTGAAATGGATAATGCCAGATTATTATTTCCAAAAGCTGAACGTCCTCCTGTCCAAGAACCTGATGCTGTTGAGCCTGGAGAAAGTAAATCTTCAGCTCTTGAGTGAGTATAAGCAATAGAACCCCACAATCCTTTTTTATAAGGATATTCTAACTTGAATGTGGTGGAATAAAAATATCCTTGATTAGAATTTGCTAATACAATACCATTTATCACATTATTATTTACTCTATTTCCAAACTGAGTACCTGAATAATAAGGTCTATTATCTCCACTAAGATTACCATTTAATGTCCCTACTGGATTAGCCTGATTTGCGTTGTAATAAAACACTTCATTTATGTTTTTACTAAATATACCTTCAATAGTACCTACAAATCCTAATGGTAGTTTCTGGTCTACAGCAATGTTAGTCTTCCATGATTGGGGAAACTTGAAATTATTTGCTGAGAAAGCTAAATCATATGTAGGATTTCCTTGAGGCATTTTTGGCAATTGTGAAGGATTATTTGTTATACCATAACCATTATTTACAATATCATCACCAGTTGCATCGATAGCCCCCGTTAACATTCCGTTGTTACCAATCTGATTAGACAAATAAACAAGAGGTGGTCTTCCTGTAAAAATACCTGTTCCTCCTCTAACTTGAGTTTTAGCATCCCCGTTAACATCAAGATTGAAGCCAATTCTGGGCTCAAATAAATATTGAGGTTTTGGCATTTCACCAGTATTAAATTTTTCTCCATTAGCAAAAGTCATTGCTGTTACAGCTGGGTTTTCTAATGCGGTATTGTCAAAATCTACCCTAGAAGCTCTAACTCCAAATGATAATTTTAAATTCTCATATGGTTTATATTCATCTTGAAAATAGACATCGTATTTATTTGAACGTAAAACTTGCCAAGGTTCTGCTTCACCAGGTAAGTTAGAATATCTATATTGGAATCTTAAAATTTTTGATGGGTCTGCAATAGAAACACCTCCTAGTGTTGGTGATCCATTTGAATATGTATCAGAAGTATTTGAAAATAACGAATAGAAATCATTTAAAGAACTAATCGTATATACTCCATTTGAACCTTGAAAGAATAAATTATTTGAAACAAAACGCTCATAATTTGCTCCAAACAACAAGGTATGTTTACCTAAATAACGAGTTAAATTATCTGTGAAATGAAGCGTTGAATAATCTAACAAATTTCCTGGTGTAAATGGATCTAAACCAACAGATATAAACGTAGTATTATTAGTTGGATTCTTGATATCAAAAGTTGGAAAAATCCCTCCTCCTTGTAACTCTCTATTTTCAATTTGTTTATCGAAACCACCTATAAACTCATTATGCCATTTTTCAGATAATTTACTATGTAATTCTAACACAACCGAACGTGTATTATCTTGGATTACATAACCACTATTTTTATATGACATAGCATTTACGTTAGTTCTTCTATTTCCAAAACCTAAAGAGTTTGAATTTGAAATAAGCTGATCAGAATTTGAATTATGATGAACGTAACGTAAAGTTAATTTATGATTGTCATTAATATTCCAATCCAAACGTGCTAGGAATTTTTTAGAAGCAGTTAATGCATCATAATTTTCCCAAGGTCCTGTAGTATAACCAAATTTTTGTTGCATAAAATTAGATAGCTGAGCCATCTGATCATAAGTTGGCGCAGAAATTTGAGCTCCTGGATTAGGTGAATTTGTTGACGTCCAAGTTGTAGCAGGACTTGTATTATCTACAGTTTCTATATTTCCGAAGAAAAACACTTTATTTTTTACTATTGGAAATCCTAAACGAGCACCATAAATTTTTTCATCAAAAGTTGCAGGAATAATAGCAACTTCGCCAGCTTTTGTTCCTACGAAATTTTTACCATTATTTCTGAAAGAATGATAAACAGAACCTTCAACTTTGTTAGTACCACTTCTAGTTACAGCATTGATTCCTGACCCAACAAATCCTGATTGACGAACATCAAATGGTGCAATATTTATTTGTAGCTGTTCAATTGCATCTAAAGAAATAGCGGTAGAACCTGTTCGCCCTCCAGCTTGTGTGTCCGAACCTAACCCAAAACCATTATTAAATACAGAACCATCAATAGTAAAATTGTTTAAACGAGAATCTTGCCCTCCAAATGAACCTCCACTACCAGCATTTGCATTATATTTAGTCACAGCATTGATTGATCTAGATCCTAAAACAGGAACCGCAGTAATTTCACGAGTTGAAAATTGTTGCGATGCACCAGTTCTACCTTTTGAAAAAGAACTATTTCTTGTTGATTTTACTACAACTTCCTGAAGTGTATTAGTTTCGTCAACTAGATTAGCATTTACTGTAACTGAAGAACCAAGAGGAGCATAAACCTCATTTACTTCAAAAGTTTTAAAACCTATAAAACTTACTTTTACTAAATAAGGTCCTCCTGGTTTTATTGAAGGAATACTATACCCTCCCGAATAATCTGTATTGGCAGAGTATTTAGTTCCTGTTGGCTCGTGTATAATAACTACAGTTGCCCCAGGCAAGGTTCCACCTTTATTTGTTTTTACAACACCCGAAATTGCAGACTGAGTGACTTGCGCAAAACCTAAAGTGGAAATGAAAAAGAGAAAAAGAATTAGAACTTTTTTCATAAGATTTTGATTATAATTTTTATGCAAAGTTCTTCTAAATTCTTTATTCTATTGTTAATTTAATGTTAATAATATGCACGCATATATTAAAACAACACACTTAAAATCAATTGATTATTTAAAAAAAGAAAGAATTAGTTTAAATATTTTGAAATTAAAAAATTTGTAGAAGCATCATGAGTTTTAAAATCTTCTTTTTCTAATTCATTCAATATGGAATTTGCTAATTGCTTACCAAGTTCGACACCCCATTGATCATAACTAAAAATATTCCAAATCACACCTTGAACAAAAATTTTATGCTCATACATAGCGATAAGTGAACCTAAAGTTTCAGGCGTCAATGAATCTATCAAAATTGTATTAGTAGGTTTATTCCCTTCAAAAGTTTTAAAAGGTACTAAAAAAGAGATTTCTGCTTCAGTTACTTTTTTATCGAATTCTGATTTTGCTTGCAATGCTGTTTTACCTTTTAGTAAAGCTTCAGTCTGAGCGAAAAAATTAGACATCAATTTATTATGATGACTTACGTTTCCGTTTAAAGATTTTTTAAACCCTATAAAATCAGCTGGAATTAATTTAGTCCCTTGATGAATTAATTGAAAAAAAGCATGTTGTGAATTAGTCCCTGGTTCACCCCAAATAATATTTCCTGTTTGGTAATTAACTGGATAACCGTCACGTCCTACATTTTTTCCATTACTCTCCATAACCGATTGCTGTAGATATGGAGCCAACTTTTGTAAATACTGAGAATATGGAATTATTGCCTCACTTTCTGCACCATAAAAATTATTATACCAAATACTTATTAATGCTAAAATGACTGGAATATTTTTATCGAAAGACTCATTTTTAAAATGTATATCCATTTTATAAGCCCCTTCTAATAGTTTCTCAAAATTATCATACCCAATAGAAAGCGAAATACTAAAACCTACAGCACTCCATAATGAAAAACGTCCTCCTACCCAATCCCACATTGGAAAAATGTTTTCTTCTGCTATCCCAAAGTCAATTGCTTTTTGAAAAGCCGCTGTAACAGCAACAAAATGTTTTTCTATATCAACAGTTGCTGCTGATTTCAGAAACCATTCGCGTATTTTTTGAGCATTTGAAAGTGTTTCTTGGGTTGTAAAAGTTTTTGATACTATAATAAATAGAGTGGTTTCAGGATTTAAAGGCTTCAATATTTCAAAAAGATGATCACCATCTATATTAGAAACAAAGTGTAGATTTAAATTATTCTTATAAAATTGAAGTGCATCAATAACCATTGCTGGTCCTAAATCTGATCCACCAATACCAATATTTACAACATCAGTAATTCTTTCACCAGAAAACCCCTTTAACTTTCCGCTTATAATATTAGATGAAAATTCTTTGATTTTGTTCTTTACAAACTGCACATCTTCTGCTATATTTTTTCCATCAACAACTATATGGTCATCTATTTTTGCGCGCAATGCGGTATGAAGCACCGCTCTATTTTCAGTTTCATTAATTTTTTCACCATTAAATTGAGATTCTATTGCTTCTTTTAGTGCTACTTCTTTAGCTAACTCTAAAAGCAATTCTAAGGTTGTCTCATTAATTCTATTCTTTGAATAATCTATTAAAAACTTATCCCATTCAATATGAAACTTTTCAACTCTTTTCTCATCATTAGCAAACATTTCTTGCATCGTCACAAATTGCATCTCTGCAAAATGTTGACGAAGCCTTTGCCAAGCATTGGTTTCTGTTGGATTTATTTTTTTTAAAGGCATATAGATAATTAAACGTTTTCACCCCAATTGGCTAACTCTTGTTCTGTCCAAAGTTCAGGAAAAAATATTCTTCTTTGGTATCTAGGATGCATATATTTTTTCCAATCACTGCCACCAGTTGCTTCACCATCACCTTTACCGTTATCTATATATTTTTTTGCTGCATTATAATGTCCCATAACCCATGTAATGTTTACGGTATAGTCATAATGTCTCATTGCTTTTATCAATTCAGGATTTTTTTGATCAGCTTCTGGGAGTTCTCTAAATTTTCTCCACAGATTAATTGTATTATATTCTTCCATTGTTCGAAGAAATTTTTCCTTATATTTTTCCTCAAACTGTTGCAGAAAATATGATTTTTCTCCTGTTGTATAATCTTTACCGGCAGCTTGCCAATATAAATGCTCAAAAGCATGTGCATAAGGAGTATTTCTATCTATAGTTGCTCTAAATCTATAATCAATTAAGTTTATTAAATCTGTAGAACAAAATTCAATTTGTCTATATTGTGCACTTTGAAAGCCACTTGCTGGAGTGAGAGTATGCCTAAATTTCATGTATTGTTCTACCTCCATTCCGTCACCCATAATATCAAAAGAAGTAGTGAGCATATCAAAATAGCGACTAATTCTCATTAATCGCTCTGTAAAAAATTGTGTCGTCATTGTTTCAGCATAAGACACCTGTTTGATTTCCCAAAGAATCATCTTAAACAACAACTCATTTATTTGATGATACATTATAAAAACGTTTTCGTCTGGGAGTGTTGTTCTTTGAATCTGCAAGTTTAAAAGAGCATCCGTTTGTATATAATCCCAATAAGTAATGGGTTTTGCATATAACAATCCTTCAAGGTGTGCTTCAGTTTTCTGATTTATATTTTTATATTTTACATCGATTTGTTCGATCAATTCTTGGAAATCATTCATAACTTTTAATCAGGTATTATCATAAAGGGGTTTTTCAAGCCTTTAAATCCATCTAAATCTGCTTTTAGTGAACCTACAGCTAAACTAGCCTTTATACTTAGTGGTATTTTATTTTCATCATCCGAAATCCAGACAGTTAAACTTTCTTCTTCTTTAAAAACACGTCCAGATTGTACCAAAGGTTTAAAAACCATAGCTTTTGCTTTACCAAATTTAGTACTAATTGTCTCTCTACCTACAAATTTAAGTCTGAATTTGAAAATCTCATCATCAAAAAACATATCAATCATAATAGATTCTCCTGGTTTTAACTTATCGATGTTAGGATGATTTCTCAAATAGTAAAAAGAAGAAACAATATCTTGGACATTTTCGGTAACATTTATTGTCTTTTCTGTCTTGTTTTTATAATCTTTGACTAAAATAGTATTCTTATCTTGATTAAAAAAACCTTCTTGATTTTTTGTATAACCCCCTTCATAAATTTTTCTTAAGTATTGATAAGGTTTTGTTGTTTCTAAATCAAAAACACTCTGATAATCATCATCAACTTTAAAGAAAAAACGAGACATACCAGTTGTGTAACCATTACCTACTGCATAGAGTGCTTTCCTGTTATTGCGTGTTGCTTCTTTTAATTCTAAAGTTGCAAATCCAGCATTTAACAATCCATAGTGAATTCTAAATTTTAACCATTCTCCAGCTTGATAAGCTTCTGGTGCCTTTTGAGCAGAAATAGTTATTGAAAAAAACAGAGCAGCTAATAGAATTTTAATTTTCATTTTTTTATGATTAATTGTTTATATCAAAGCATATACAATTTTCATTCCAAATGTACAAAAAACAAAAAAACCCAGTCATTACTGACTGAGTTTTTATGCTATTAACCAACCAAAAAACTATAAATTATGAAAATTTATCTAGCTCTAAGGGAACCACCCCTCAGAATTGCAATGCAAAGATATAACACGTTTTCAATTTTATCTAATAAAAATCCAACTTTAACATATTTTTATCAAAAAACACAGACGTACAACATTTATAATTGAGGATAATTTTAAAAATTTAACTTTTTTTTAAATATAATATAATTAATATTTTTTCAATAAAAGCAAAAAGCACTGATTATAAGCTATTTACAAATAAAAAAGTGAGATTAAAAAATCAATCTCACTTTTTTTATTAAAAATTCTTCAATTTTATAAAGTTCCTCTTAGCGCTTGTTCTCTTTCTATAGATTCAAATAAAGCTTTAAAATTTCCCGCTCCAAAACCTCTTGCTCCCATTCTTTGAATAATTTCGAAGAATAATGTTGGACGATCTTCTACCGGTTTAGTAAATATTTGCAACAAATAACCTTCATCATCTGCATCAATCATAATTCCTAACTTTTGAAGTTCATTTATATCTTCTTTAAATTTAGACATATGATCTTTTAGACGTTCTGGAATGGCATCATAATAAGCTTGTGGCGGAGTGCTTAAGAATTCAACACCACGGGAACGCATTTCTGCTACAGTCTTAATAATATCATCTGTTGCCACAGCAATATGTTGCACTCCTTCATCTTCATAGAAATCTAAATACTCTTCTATTTGAGATCGTTTTTTCCCATTAGCTGGTTCATTTATTGGAAATTTAATTCTTCCATTTCCATTAGACATTACTTTTGACATTAAAGCAGAATATTCTGTAGTGATTTGTTTGTCATCAAAAGAAAGAAAATTCACAAATCCCATTACATCTTCGAACCATTTTACCGCTTCATTCATTCTGTTCCATCCGGTATTACCAACCATATGATCAATAAACTTAAGCCCTACAGAATCAGGATTATAATCAGACTTCCATTCACTATATCCTGGTAAAAATATTCCGTTGTAATTTTTGCGTTCCACAAAAATAAAGACAGTTTCTCCATAAGCTCCATAAATTCCAGCACGAACCACTTCTCCATTTTCATCATTTTCAACTACTGGCTCAAAATAAGATTTTGCACCACGCGAAGTAGTTTCTTCATATGATTTACGCGCATCCTCCACCCAAAGTGCAATAACCTTTACGCCATCTCCATGCTTTTTTACGTGTTCTCCAATTGGCGAATTACTATTTAAAGCTGTTGTAAGCACTAATCTTATTTTATCTTGTTTTAAAACATAAGAAGCTCGGTCTTTTACTCCTGTCTCTAGTCCAGCATAAGCTAATGATTGAAAACCAAAAGCTGTTTTATAAAAATGAGCAGCTTGTTTAGCATTTCCAACATATAATTCTACATAATCTGTTCCTAATAGAGGTAAAAAATCTTGTGCTCCTTCAAATATTTTTTCTAATCCGTATTCTACTGATTTTATTTCGTTACTCATAACTTTGCTATTTTTTATTGGGATTCACCCAAAAATTGTCTTTAATTATTTATTCTAACCAAGATTGATAATATTTATCATCGGCAATTTTCATCGCATCTTCTGTAACCATTAAAGGTTTGAAAGTATCTACCATAACAGCTAGTTCTTGTGTATCAACTTTACCAATACTTCTTTCAGTTGCTCCAGGATGCGGTCCATGTGGAATACCAGCTGGATGCAGAGAAATATGCCCTGCCTCAATATCATTTCTGCTCATAAAATCACCATCTACATAATATAGTACTTCATCTGAATCTATATTACTATGATTATACGGTGCAGGGATAGATTCTGGATGATAATCATACAATCTAGGAACAAAAGAACAAATTACAAAAGCATCTGTCTCAAACGTTTGATGCACTGGAGGTGGTTGATGTATTCTACCAGTTATAGGTTCAAAATCGTGAATTGAAAAAGCATAAGGATAATTATACCCATCATATCCCACCACATCAAAAGGGTGAGATGCATAAATCATATCAAAAATTTCGTCTTTCTTTTTGATCTTAATTAAATAATCTCCTTTTTCACAATATGTTTCTAATTCTTCTGGACGACGAATATCTCTCTCACAAAATGGAGAATGTTCTAACAATTGACCAAACCAATTTCTGTATCTCTTTGGCGTATAAATAGGTCGATGTGATTCTACAATAAACAAGCGATTGTCTTCAGTATCAAAATCTATTTTATAAATCATTCCTCGAGGAATAACTAAATAATCTCCGTACTTGAAATCTAAGTTCCCAAGCATTGTTCTTAACTTCCCTGTGCCTTTATGGATGAAAATTACCTCATCAGAATCTGTATTCTTATAAAAATAATCTTCTGTAGATTTTTTTGGAGCCGCTAAAACAATATGACAATCAGAATTTGTCAAAACAATTTTTCTGCTCTCTAAAAAATCATCTTGTGGCTCTACTTGAAAACCTCTTAGTCTATAGGATTGAATATTATTTGCTTTAGCAATTTTAGGAGCTACTGAATATTGACCTTTGATTTCCTTGACCATTGTGGGTCTAAACTCATGATACATATTTGTTGACATACCATCGAAACCAATCGTTCCAAAGAGCTGCTCATAATATAAGTCACCGTTTTCTTTACGGAACTGAATATGTCTTTTGTGTGGAATCTTTCCTAATTTATGATAAATAGGCATATTTTTATTTGTTTTAAGTTAAACGCTGTTTAAAATTCAAACTCGTGCTCATACCAAATAAAAATTATCTCATTCAGGATTTCTCTTGATGAGGAATTTAAGATGTGCTAATAAACCTTTGAATTGTGGTTTCATACAATACAAATATCGTAAAAAATATGAAATGAGATAAACAAAAAAATCCCAAAATAAAATTTTGGGATTTTAAGATATTTCTTTAAGGATTTATTTTGGGTTATTCAATTTACTATTCTTTTTGCTATATCCAAAATATATAATACAACCTACAGCCATCCATACAATTAATCTCAACCAGTTAGGCCACCCTAATCCTAGAATCATAAGTAAACAAACAATAACTCCAGCAATAGGAACTAACGGCACTAATGGTGTCTTGAATTCACGTTTCATATCTGGTTCAGTCTTTCTTAATACAATTACAGAAATACAAACTAAAATAAATGCGAATAATGTGCCTATACTTGTCATATCACCTACAATATCACCTGGAACAAATGCTGCAAAAGCACCCACTATCACTAAAATGATTAAATTAGCTTTATATGGTGTTTTATATTTTGGATGCACTTCGCTAAATACTTTAGGCAATAATCCGTCGTTCCCCATTGAGAAAAACACACGTGATTGACCTAGTAACATTACTAGAATTACAGATGAGAATCCTGCAAGAATAGCTACGGTTACAAAATCACCTAACCATTTATGTCCTACCATAAATTCATTAATAGCAGCTGCAACAGAAGCTTCACCCCCTTTAGTTCTAAAGAAATTTACATCTGCAACTCCTGTAAGAACGTGAGCAAATAAAATATACAATACTGTACATACTGCTAAAGATCCTAAAATACCTATTGGCATATCTCTTTTAGGGTTTTTAGTTTCTTGAGCTGCAGTAGAAACTGCATCAAAACCAATAAAAGCAAAAAACACGGTTCCAGCTGCTCCTAAAATACCCCAAAAACCTCCAAAACTATGACTTAAACCCTGATTATCAACATAAGTTGTTGGTTCTGGTATATATGGATTATGATTTACAGGATTGATAAACTGCCATCCCAGCACAATAATTAATATTACAATAGAAACTTTTAAAACAACGATTATTCCATTTACGAATGCAGACTCTTGAGTTCCTTTTATTAACAATAAACTCAACACTGCTACAATAAACAATGCAGGTAAATTAATCATTCCTGAAACTGTTACACCATTAACGACAGCTGATTGAAAAGGAGAGTGACACAACTCATATGGAATAGGACTTGTATGGAGGACATTGACCAGTAAATTATTTAGGTATTCACTCCAAGCGATACCAACAGTTGCAGCACCAACAGCATATTCTAATATTAAATCCCATCCAATTATCCAAGCTAGGAATTCTCCCATTGTAGCGTAAGTATAAGTATAAGCACTACCTGCAATAGGAATAGATGATGACAATTCTGCATAACACAAGCCTGCAAGAGCACACCCTATAGCTGCAACGATAAAACCTAACGTAACTGAAGGTCCTGCACTATTAGCAGCTGCAGCTGCCGTTCTTACAAATAAACCTGCTCCAATAATTGCTCCTATACCAAGCGCAATAAGAGACCAAGCCGTAAGAGTTCTCTTCAATCCTTTTTCAGAATCTGAAGCTTCAGAAAGAAGTAGTGCAATTGATTTCTTTTTCCAGATAGACATATATTTTTTTTTGTTTGTTAACGAGTCCAAAAATAGTTTTTTTTTTAAAATCTATCTCAAAAAAATACATTTTTATCAAATACTTCTCCATTTAGAAGCAATAACCTATACTAAACCAAGTATAATTCGTATGAATTTCAGGTGACCAAGAATATTTAATTTCAACAGGCCCTATTAATGTTTGGACACCATATCCTAATGAAAATCCAGAATATTTAGGTTTTGTAAACCATTCGCCACTATCAAAAATTTTATCCCCAATATTGGCAAAGTTAGCCGATAGATTGAAGTGATTTTTTTTTACAAATTCATAATCGATGGTTCCACAAGCTTTTACATAGCTATCTCCATTCAAACTCAAGAAATCATATCCATAAAATGGTTTGAAATTATTAACTTTATTAAAACCATAACCTCCAAGTGAAAAATCTTGGATATGATTTGTTTTTTCTCCAATAGTAAAACCCCCTTCAGACTGAAGTTTCAATGTAAATTTCTTATAAAAAGTTTTAACAATTGCCATATCTGCCCTCATAATGGTCAACTTATTAAAATCACCATTATAATCACTGGAATGAAAATAAGAGTGTAAGTCACCATTAAAATACCAACCTTTTTTTGGAAAATATTTATCATCAAAGGAATCATAATTTAAAAACCCTAAAACAGAAAAATAGTTACTATTGTCAATTGATCCAAAAGTATCGTCTGTAATTGGAGATTTGATTTTGATAAATTTATGTTCTAAACCCCCACCTAGTAAGAATTTTTGAGCAAAAATAGTTTGCAAATATGCCTGATTTGTCAAATTAAAATAATTCACTCTTAAGCTTTTAACATTCAATTTTCGCAATAAATCCCCTGATCTAAAATCATTAGTTGATTCTAGAGAAAATTGATTTAAACTAGATTTTAATCCAAAACTCCAATAAAACCCATTATCTATATAATAATCAAATTTATACCTGAACTTATCCCCTAAAATAACATCTGTCGCAAGCACATCATTTTTAAAAACTAAATTCTTTTTTGTAATATTAATCAATGCCCCTGATTTAAACAAATCATCATAATGCAAGCCTAGCTTAAAAAAGGTTTTAATAGGATTTTCTACAACCATTATATCTATGATGTTATCAGTAGTTCCTTTTCTAATAACATATTTAATAGAACTAAAATTTTGAGTCGAATTCAAATTATTCAACCCTTTACTAAGTTGCTCATAGCTAATAGATTCATTTTCATTAAATCTTAATTTACCAATAAAATAAGCTCTAGTATAATTCTTATTGCCTATTACATTTAGCTTTTCTAGACAAAGCAAATTTTCGTTATTTTTTTGCTTTACGGTTTTAAAATTTGTCCCTAAGGATTCTAACCTTTCTTTCCATTTTTTCGCAGCCTCTACACCTGTTTGAATAATAGATGCTCCATCATCAAATGAAATCACAGAAAATCCTTTGATATCAGGTTTTATATAAACATCTACTAATTTTCTTTTCTCTTGAATTCTTTCTAGTGTTTTAAAATTTGATATTTGCACTAAAACCCCAGTTGCACCATTAATTTCATCTATTTTTTTTAAATCATCTTGAACATCGACTGCAATAATTATGTCGGCTCCCATCTTTTTCACTTCTTCAACAGGAAAATTATTAGTAACTCCCCCATCTATATAATAATTATCATCAATTTTAACGGGGGAATACAAAGAAGGAAATGCCCCACTAGCAGCTAAACACACTGGCAAATTTCCACTTCTAAAAATAGTTTCTTCACCAGTTTCTACATTAGTAGCCACACACAAAAAAGGGATTTTAAGCTGATTAAAATCTTTAGTAAATCTGTAATTATGAGTTAACTTACTAATTAAATTATAATTATAAAGTCCTTTTGAGTAAGCTTTTGGAACCGATACTTTTAATTTTTGAAAAGGAAGATTCAAGAAGTAAACTTCATCATTATTTTTCTCATAAAAAGTTTTATTCCCTCTAGGAATTTTATCTTGAAGAATTGCTTCAGAGTCTGCAGAATTAAAGATAGAATCCAATTCATTTGCTGTATAGCCACAAGCGTAAAGACCTCCTATGATTGCCCCCATACTTGTTCCTCCTATGTAGTCTATTTTTATCCCAGCCTTTTCAATTTCTTTTAAAGCACCAATATGGGCTAATCCTTTAGCACCACCCCCACTTAAAACCAATCCAATTTTAGGTTTTTTTATTGAATCTTGTGAAAAAATATTTAATGAAAAAAAAACTAGGGCAATAAGAAGAAAAGGTCTCATTATTTCTTTGTGTAATTTATTTTATAAAATTCGGAAATTTTTTTGGCTTTTGAAACACCTATAACGTCAGAAATCTCTTTTTCTGATGCTTCTTTAATTCTTTTAACACTTTTGAAATGTTTTAGTAACATTTCTCTAGTTTTTTCACCTATACCAGGTATTAATTCTAATTCTGACTGAATAGCATTTTTACTTCTTTTGTCACGATGAAAAGTGATTCCGAATCGATGAGCTTCATTTCGTAAATGCTGTATAGTTTTGAGTGTTTCCGATTTTTTATCGAGATATAAAGGAACAGAATCGCCAGGATAAAACAATTCTTCTAAACGTTTGGCAATTCCGATAATCGCTATTTTACCTCGAAGTCCTAGTTCATCCAAACTTTTTAAAGCAGAAGACAATTGTCCTTTTCCACCGTCAATAATAATTAAGTTAGGCAAAGGTTGATTTTCGTCTAACATTCGTTTATAACGGCGATAAACCACCTCTTCCATTGAAGCAAAATCATTTGGTCCTTCAACTGTTTTGATATTGAAATGGCGATAATCTTTTTTACTTGGCTTTCCATCTTTAAACACCACACAGGCAGACACAGGATTTGTCCCTTGAATATTAGAGTTATCAAAACATTCAATATGCCGAGGCTCTACTGAAAGTCGCAAATCTTTTTGCATTTGGGCCATAATTCGGTTGGTATGACGATCAGGATCTACAATTTGAATTTGTTTGAGTTGGTCTAATCGATAATATTTTGCATTGCGCTGAGAAAGTTCTAAAATTTGCTTTTTATCCCCTAACTGCGGAACTGTGACTTTTACTTTGTCTCCAAAATTCATCCCGAAAGCTTTCGGGAGAAAAGGCAAAATAATTTCTTTAGAATTCAAATGAAAACGTTCTCTAAGCTCAACAACTGCCAGCTCCAGTAGTTCTTCATCAGTTTCATCGAGTTTTTTCTTAAGTTCTAAAGTATGTGAACGTACTATAGCTCCGTGTGAAATTTGCAAAAAATTCACATATGCCATCGCTTCGTCTGAAACAATGGAGAACACATCAATATTTGAAATCTTTGGATTTAAAATCGTTGATTTGGCTTGATAATTTTCTAGAACTTCAATCTTTTCTTTGATTTTTTGAGCTTCTTCAAAACGCATTTCCATTGCTAAATCAGTCATTAAACTTCTAAAATCCTTCAAACTTTCCTTGAAGTTACCTTTTAAAATTTCACGAATCGCATTGATTTGATTTTGGTAATTTTCAGACGTTTCATAACCTTCACAGCCCCCTTTACAATTACCAATATGGTATTCTAAACACACTTTAAATTTGCCAGAACGAATATTTGCCTGACTCAAATCATAATTACAAGTACGCAGCGGATACAATTCCTTTACTAAATCTAAAATAGTATGTACAGTTTTAAAATTAGTATATGGTCCAAAATATTCTGAACCGTCTTTAATCATTTTTCGAGTTGAGAAAATTCGAGGAAAAGGTTCTTTCTTAATACAAATCCACGGATAGGTTTTATCATCTCGCAACAACACATTATAACGTGGCTGCAATTTTTTAATCAAATTATTTTCAAGCAATAGCGCATCTGTTTCGGTAGGAACCACAATGTGTTTGATGGTTACTATTTTTTTGACTAACACATTCGTTTTAGCCGTATCGTGAACTTTATTAAAATAGGAAGCGACACGTTTTTTTAAATTTTTGGCTTTGCCTACATATAAAATCTTACCCTCTTTATCAAAATACTGATATACTCCAGGACTGTCTGGCAAGGTTTGTATTTGAAGTTCGATAGGAGTCATTTTAGTGTTCAGTGTTCAGATTACAGTATTCAGTGTTCAGATTTTTGAGCATTCAGATTTCCACGCTCTGTCATTACTAGGGACGAAGCAATCTAATGTTTGTTTTCTTGTTCAGCTATTTTTTGTTCTATAAATTGTTTGTGAAATTCAATTGCCCGATATATGATACTATCAATTTCATTTTTATCAAATTTTTCAACTTTCTCTTTGCTTAATATTAGGTCATTATTTAGAATTATTTGTAATAAATTATTATCACATACTATTTTTAATGCAACTTCAAATTCAGCATTATCTAATTTTTTTTCGAGAAAAGTCGAAAAATGAAAATTTAAATAAATATCTAAGGGTTTCAATCCATTTGACAATCTCTTTAAAATACAATCAAAAAAATTGTTTTTATTTACTTCGAGAGAATCATCATTGATTTCAATTTTAAAAGTTGATGATAAATAGAGTTTTTTAAATTTAGATTGAGTTTCATAAAAACGGTCAATAATTTCAGTTAAAGAAACTGATAACTCATTTATTTCTGTTTCACTTTTTTTGTCAGTAAATTTCAACCTCTGCTCCAACAGCGCTATTTCCTTATCTAAATCATCCTCTTCTTCAATATTTTCGCCTTTGGCTCCAGCAATCATAATTTCAAGAGAACGGTTTAAATTTTCAGCAATATAATTTATAAATGCTTCAATATTTCCAGCATCTGCCATTCGTAAAACACCAAAATAATTTTCTTTATCCTGAGTTTTTATAATCACTGGCGGGTAATTGAACTGCATTAAAATAAAATTCATCAAAATACGAGCAGTACGACCGTTCCCGTCATCAAAAGGATGAATGCGAATGAATTTATAATGAAATTCAGCTGCTAATAAAATAGGATTTGTTTCAAGATTGGCTTTTTTTTCTTTGTACCATTCTATCAAATCGTACATTTTGGCAGGTGTTTCTTCGGGTGTTGCAAAATAAAAAGTCTCACCTGTTGCTGTAAGCACGTGGTTAGGTGTGGTTTTATAACTCCCTACATTTATAGTTCTTGATGTGGGCAATCCGTCAGGTGAAATGGCTTTTTTTTCATACGGTTCACGAAGTAGCATTTTGTGAAGCTCTCTTATAAAATTTTCGGTAAGTGGTCGTTCACCTTTAACCATATCTATAACCCAATCGATAGCGTCATTATGCCCTGTGATTTCAAGCGTATCTTTTAAAGGTTTACCTTGTGCTGTTACTCCAAACAAAATTAAAGCTTTGGTTTCACCATACGTCAATGTATTTCCTTCTAAATGGTTAGAGTGATAATTCCAGTCCAAACGGAACTTTTGCATAATGCGATTCTCTTGTTCTGCATTTAAAGGGCGTAATGAATCCATTTCTGATTTTAACTGAAATGCTTTGGTGATTTCTTCCATCATAAAGGTTTATTTCCCAAATTTACAAATAAGTTTCTTTTTTAAACTATTTTTGCTTCTCGACTATGCTCAGACAAGCTCAGGATGATATCTCGAAGTGACAGAAATTAGAATTATGACTAAAAAAGAACTCCGTACGAAATACAAAAACTTACGAAAAGAACTTACGTTTGATGAAATTATGAACGAAAGTTTGATGATTGCTAATCATTGTATTGACTTACCAATATGGGAAAAAACGTATTTTCATTTGTTTTTACCTATTGAAAAGCATAAAGAAATTAATACCGAATTTATACTTCAAATTCTTTCAGGCAGAGATAAAGAAATTGTGATTTCAAAATCAAACTTTGAAGAATTGTCAATGGCCCATTATCTTTTGACGGATAATACCAAGATAAAAGTGAATGATTATGGAATCCCTGAACCTATAGATGGTTTAGAAGTGCCAACAAATAAAATTGAAGTAGTTTTTGTTCCGCTTTTGGCTTATGACAAAAAAGGAAATCGTGTAGGTTATGGTAAGGGCTTTTACGACAAATTTTTGAACGAATGCAAACCAGATACAATCAAAATAGGGCTTTCTTACTTTGACCCTGAAGAATCTATTGATGATGTATTAGAAACCGACATCAAATTAAATTATTGTATAACGCCATTTGGAGTAATTCAATTTTAGTTTTATATCTGTCTAGTTTTTAAAATTGACAGATATAGAAATCATGTAACTATTCAGCCAGTTAGATAAAAAATGAAATGACAAAATACAAATAAATCCCAATATTTAAATGATTCAAAAAGTCAAACATTTTTGGCTATTTGACACTTTTTGTCCCCAAGTTTCGGAATTGAGATTTGTTTTTTTGAATTAATTTGCTTTTTGGATATTGTTATTTGATGTTTATCTTATTTTAAGTTATTCAAGTCAATAAAGAAATATCTGAATGGTCAAAAATTTGATAGGCTAAATAGTTACAAAATCATTTATTAAAAACTTTCTTATTAAACACAATCAGAATTCCTACTCCAGTCGAGATAGCAACATCAGCTACATTAAAAATTGCATTAAAAAAAGTAAAATATTTACCTCCCCAAATAGGCAACCAAGAAGGCAAATTACCCTGCCAGATAGGAAAATAAAACATATCTACTACTTTACCATTAAACCAAGTCCCATAAGGTTTATCACTAAACATAGTAGCTATTTGTCCGATACTATGATCAAAAATTTCACCATAAAAGATGGAATCAATAATATTACCGAAAGCTCCTGCCATTATTAATGAAATTGCAAAGATTAAAAGATTTGAGCTTTTTTCTTTTACAGACATCCATAACCAATAACCTATTCCTACTACTGCAAATATTCTGAAAGAAGTTAGAGCAAGTTTACCATAAATTCCTGGTAACTTAACTCCCCATGCCATACCCTCATTTTCCACAAATAAAATCTTACACCAGTTAGTAATAGCAAATTCTTCATCTAAACTAAAATGAGTCTTTATATAAATTTTAGATAATTGGTCAATTAATAATACTAAAAAAACAATTAAATAGGCTTTCTTTAAATTCATCTATACTTCTTTTATTCCACAAAAATAAACATTCTTTAATAAAAAACGCTCCAAAAGGAGCGTTTAGTAACGTATTTATAAAAAAACTATTTTTGCATATTTTTTGCTTCAATACTCATTGTAGCATGAGGAACTAATTTCAATCTCTCTTTTGCAATTAATTTACCTGTTACTTTACAAATCCCATAGGTTTTGTTTTCAATACGAATTAACGCATTTTTTAAGTCACGAATAAATTTTTCTTGACGAATTGCTAATTGCGAGTTTGCTTCTTTACTCATTGTTTCGCTTCCTTCTTCAAATGCTTTAAATGTTGGCGATGTATCATCTGTACCATTATTCAAATCATTTAAATAAGCACTTTTAATAAGCTCTAAATCGTTTTTAGCTTTTTCTAATTTTTTTTGAATTAACTCTCTGAATTCAGCTAAATCGCCATCTGAATATCTAATTTGTTCTTCCACCATAATTCCTCTATTTTGAAATTAATATTTTAGTTCTTAAATCATCAAACTCAATTTCCGTACCATTATTGATACTTTCTGCGAAAATTAATTCTTCTGTAAGAGTTTCAGACTTGATATAATCAATATTATCCTGAACAGCTGGCTGAATGGTTTCGTCATTCAACATTGTTACAGTAATTTTATCAGTTACTTCAAAACCTGAATCCTTACGGATATTTTGAATTCTATTTACTAATTCTCGAGCGATACCCTCTTTTCTCAATTCATCGGTTATAGTTATATCCAATGCTACTGTTATACCGTTTGAATTAGCAACTAGCCATCCTTCTATATCCTGTGAAGAAATCTCCACATCTTGAGTTGTTAAATTAACATTATTTCCCGAAATAACAATAGAAATTTCACCATTTCTCTCGATTTCTGCAATCTGTTCTTGCGAAAAACCCTGTATTTCTTTGGAAATCAAACCCATATCCTTTCCAAATTTTGGTCCTAAAGCTTTAAAATTTGGCTTAATTTGTTTTACTAATATACCCGAAGCATCGTCTAAAAGTTGTATTTCTTTCACGTTTACTTCGGCCTTAATTAAGTCAGAAACCGCTTCAATTTCAGCTCTCTGAACTTCGTCAAGTATAGGAACCATAACCTTTTGCAACGGTTGACGTACTTTAATCATCTCTTTTTTACGAAGCGATAAAACCAATGAAGAAACCGTTTGTGCTTTCAACATTTTACTTTCTAATGACTTATCAACAAAATTTTCAACAAATTTTGGAAACTCTGCTAAGTGCACACTACTATATTTTTCGGCATTTGTAGCTTCATTTAAGTCTTTATAAAGTCTGTCCATAAAGAAAGGAGCTATTGGTGCTGACAGTTTTGAAACCGTCATCAAACAAGTATAAAGCGTTTGATATGCAGCAATTTTGTCTGTTCCATATTCCCCTTTCCAGAATCTTCTTCTACACAAACGAACGTACCAGTTACTCAAATTCTCTTGAACGAAATCAGAAATAGCACGAGCCGCCTTTGTTGGTTCATAATCTGCATATGCCTCATCTACTAACTGAATAAGTGTATGCAATTCTGATAAAATCCAACGGTCAATTTCTGGTCTTTCTGCTAAAGGAACTTCTGCTTCTGAATATTTAAATCCGTCAATATTAGCATATAACGCAAAGAATGAATACGTATTATATAAAGTACCAAAAAACTTACGACGAACCTCAGCCACACCTTCAATATCAAATTTCAAATTATCCCACGGATTTGCATTTGAAATCATATACCAACGTGTTGCATCTGGACCGTATTCTGCTAATGTTGTAAATGGATCAACAGCATTTCCTAAACGTTTAGACATTTTTTGTCCGTTTTTGTCTAATACCAATCCGTTTGACACAACATTTTTATAAGCTATCTTATCAAAAACCAATGTTCCGATTGCGTGTAGCGTATAGAACCAACCACGAGTTTGATCTACTCCTTCTGCAATAAAATCGGCAGGGAATGATTTGTTTTCTTCAATTAGCTCTTTGTTTTCAAATGGATAATGCCATTGTGCATAAGGCATAGATCCTGAATCAAACCATACATCTATCAAATCAGTTTCTCTGTTCATAGGTTTACCTGATGGCGCAACTAGAACAATGTTATCTACTATATTTTTATGTAAATCAACCAAATCATAATTTGATTCCTCCATATTTCCAGCCACAAAGCCATTGTATGGATTTTCAGTCATATAACCAGCCTGAATTGCTTTTTCTATTTCGTTGTATAATTCTTCAACAGAACCTATACAAATTTCTTCAGTCTTTTCTTCCGTTCTCCAAATAGGTAATGGAATACCCCAATAACGTGAACGAGATAAATTCCAATCGTTAGAATTTTTTAACCAATTTCCAAAACGACCTTCACCTGTAGATTTAGGTTTCCAGTTGATGGTTTCATTCAAATCGAACATTCTATCACGAACCTCAGTAATTTTGATAAACCAAGAATCTAATGGGTAGTACAAAATAGGCTTGTCTGTTCTCCAACAGTGTGGATAACTGTGCACGTATTTTTCTACTTTAAAGGCTTTATTTGCTTCTTTAAGCATAATGGCGATTTCTACATCTACAGAACGCTCTGGCGCTTCACCATCATTATAATACTCATTTTTTACATACTTACCAGCAAAATCACCCATTTGCGAAACGAATCTACCTTGTAAATCTACTAACGGAACCGGGTTTTCGTTTTCATCAAAGACTAACATAGGTGGTACTTCTGGAGTAGCCTCTTTAGCCACCTTAGCATCATCTGCCCCAAAAGTTGGCGCAGTATGCACGATACCAGTACCGTCTTCTGTCGTAACGAAATCACCTGAAATTACCCTAAAAGCGTTTTCTGGATTTTGGTATGGCAACGTAAATGGCAATAATTGCTCGTATTTGATGCCAACTAAATCGGCACCTTTACATTCGGCAATTATTTCAAATGGAATTAATGGTTTTTCAATTTTTGAAATTTCTTTCAACTTTTCATTCATTTTGACCATTTCTTCATTTGTCCAATGAACTTTACTTGGGTCAACCTCATTAGAAATTTCAAACAATTTATCTTTCTCTTCTTGAGATAATGATTCAAAATATCGCTTAGTTCTTCTTTTATCAGCTTCCTTTTTTTCAAAATCAATTAACCAGTTTAAATGATTGTGATTAAAAATTGTTTCAGAAAATGTTTGAACATAATTTTTCTTTTCAAAAACTTTATTAACCAAAGATTTAGCAAGAATTACATTAATATGCTCTCCCGTATATTGATTAAATGTTTTTACTAAAACATAATCAATTTTAGGACCAACTGTCAATGCAGTATTACTTGGCAATGTCCAAGGAGTAGTTGTCCAAGCTAGGAAGAAAGCCCCCTCCAACTCCCCCGAAGGGGGAGAGATGCGAAACGCTTTAGCCACACTGTTTGCTCCCTCTCCTTCGGAGAGGGCTGGGGTGAGGCTCTTAAACTGCGCCACGATAGTCGTATCAGTCACATCACGGTAACAACCAGGTTGGTTTACTTCATTTGATGACAATCCTGTTCCTGCTTTTGGTGAGTACGGTTGGATGGTATAACCTTTGTACATCAAATCCTTTTCGTAAATTTGTTTTAACAACCACCATACAGATTCCATATATTTTGATTTGTATGTAACATATGGATCTTCCATATCTACCCAATATCCCATTTTCTCAGTAAGGTCATTCCATACATCTGTATAACGCATAACAGTACGCTTACAAGCTTCGTTGTACTCCGTAACGGTTATACTTTTCCCTATATCTTCTTTAGTAATTCCTAGTTCTTTTTCGGTACCAAGCTCTACAGGTAATCCGTGGGTATCCCACCCTGCTTTGCGTTTTACTTGGTATCCTTTTTGAGTTTTATAACGACAAAAAATATCTTTAATCGCACGTGCCATTACGTGGTGAATTCCTGGCAAACCATTTGCAGAAGGCGGTCCTTCAAAAAACACATATGGCGTAGCTCCCTCACGTGAAGTTACAGATTGTTCAAAGACATTGTTTTTTTTCCAAAAATCAAGTACTTCTTCTGCCACTTTTGGCAAGTCAAGTCCTTTATATTCATTGAAATTCATATCGTTATTTATTTAAAAAAATCAATCGGCGAATGTAATGATTTGTAAAGCAATAGACAAACTAACTAAGCCAAAAAATGGTTAAAAACCTAATCCTTTACTTATTTTATGAAAATTGTTATGAAAAAATTACTTTTGCAACTTTAAAAACAAGTCCTAGTAGCATGAAAAACAAACTGTTTTATTTATTTGTGTTATTACAAGTATCATTACTTAATGCACAAAATTATAAAGCTATAGACACTGCAGATTATGCAGAAAGAAAAGCTTTTGTGAAAGAATTCAAGAAAAACAATGAAGATTATACCAAGAATTTAAAAACTAATTATCCAGGAAAAACCGGAAAAGAGTTAAGTAAGGTATATGCTGAATTCGGAGAAAGTTTTATTAAGGAAATAGAAGACAGAAGCTTTACTTTTAAATCTGGGTTTGATAATTATTTACAAAAAATTACTGCTGATTTAAAAAAGCAACACCCTAATATTCCACAAAATCTAACTTTTCTAATCTCACGCAATAACATACCTAATGCTTATTGTATGCCTAACGGATTGTTTGTAATAAATATGGGGATATTTAATTGGATTGACAATAAGGAGCAATTATTAAGTATCATCTCACATGAATTTTCACATAAAATTCTTGAACACAATATAAAAATGCAAATACTTCATATTGAAGATGATAAAAAAAATAAATCTGCCATTTCTTCATTGAAAGACGAAAAATACAATCGTACGCTAAAAGCATTTGATGTATTTAAAAAACAAATTTATTCCAATAGCATTATAAGACGAAAACACGAAACAGAGGCAGACTCTTTAGGTTATGTGCTTTACAAAAACTTAAATTTAAAGAAAATAGAGTTTGTAAATGCTTTAAAAAACTTACAAGACTTTGACACTATATCTCCAAAAACATTACATATAGACACCTATAAAAAGTTATACAATTTGCCTAAACAAGCATTTAATGAAAACTGGCTTAAAAATGAAGATTTCTCAACGTATAACTATAATCATTACAAAGAAAAAATAGATAAAGATTCTGTATCATCCCATCCAGAATTAGACGAAAGAATTACACACTTAAAGAAAAATTTCACAGAGCTTAAAACAGATGATAAAAGCATAAATGCTGATGAAGAATTTGAAAAATTTCAAAAAATTGCTAAAATAGAAATCATACCTAACCTTTACCTATCTGAAGAATATGGCGCAGGAATTTACAGTGCTATGCACTTTTTGCAGAAGAATCCTCAAGATGAAGAAGAAACATTTGTTAAAGAATGGCTAGGAAAGTGCTTTTTCAAAATTTATGAAGCGAGAAAAGCGTATCAATTGAATAGATATTTGGATCGTGTTGACCCGAAAAATCAAAGTCCAAGTTACCAGCAATTTTTAAATTTTATGTGGAATTTAAAATTGGATGAAATTAAAAACATTGCCGATTATTACAAAAAAAGCTCCTAATGGAGCTTTTTTTATGTTTTCTAGTAATTCAATCGTTCTAGTCGAACTTGATTGTACTTTTCTTTCTTATTATATTCATGTAGCAATATATACCCTTGCTTCGCTACATAAGGAGAGACAAAGAAATTATCCTTTTGTGAAATAGGCACTTGCTCTTGTTTAAATTCTCCCCCTATCAAAGTATTAATAAATAAGTTCCAATTCTTTTCTTTTGTTTTATTATCTTTTTGAAAATCTCTATAAAAGAATACTACATCTTTACCCTCATTTAAATATTGTGAAAAAAGATAATCGGAAGCACCATAACTTTTTGTCTTTTCCTTTTCAAAGGTTTGAACACCTTTCACTTTAAAATCTTTATCAGTATAAACATACACTAAATCTGTTGATTTTGTCATTCCAGAATTAGTATATTTTACTTTTTCCATCAAGATACTTACACTACCATCTTTCATAATAAAAACATCTCGTGGAGATAAAATATAACCATTTTCAACATATCCCTCCTCGCTTATTTTAGGCAAAAAGGGTTTCAATTCAGCTTCATAAAAAAATCTCTTTTCTTCTATTTCGAGAGTGGATTTATTTATAATAAGTCTCGCAAAGCCATTAACCGAATACGAATTTGGAAAATTTCGACCTATAATAACAATTTTATCATCGAAAATTTTTATATTATCTATACTTCTACCATTAGCATATAAACCAGTCAAATTATCAATGGTTGTGTCTGAAAGCTCAGAAAAATCTTTTCTTACAAGTTCTTTTCCTGTAAGCATATCTATGACAAGTAAATTGTAATGTTTTTCACTTTTGTTAGTAGTTTCTAAAATACAATATATTTTTTTTTCGTCTTTTTCAATCACATTTAATACCTCACTTGTTTTTTTGCTCCCATCAGTATTGTATTTAAACTTCCAAAGTTCCTTCTTGTTTTCATCAAATCGACTCAAACAATTATTATTAATATATTTTGTATAATCTTTATATTCAAGAACTAAAAATCCACCTTCTTTTATCTCATACACTCCTGAAATAAAATTGTATCCTTTTTGTTTTTTTTCTTTCTTATTATCTTTTTCATTTTGTTTCCAATTTTTAGGCTCATTTATTTCTACAAACTTACCATCTTCCTCATAATCGAAGTACACTCTACGCTTAATAGTATTTTCTTTTAAATTGATTCTCATAGAAGAAGGTGAAAACAATTCTTTTTCCTTCAATCCAGCATAATCCATACTTGATGGCTTTAGAATAATATCACCTCTAAAATCCATATATGCATAATAATCACCAGCTGTTATATCTCCGTCAAATTCTTTATTTGCAACAGGATTAAGATTTTTATCTAAAATAACATATTCGAATTTTTTTGTTCTATCACCAGATTTTCCGTAGCCATATAATGCAACATATCCAAATAGATTGTCTTTTTGATCAAAAACTGCATTGAAACCCAAATAGTCTCCTTTAGCCAAAGTAGCTAAATTCTGAGTCTGTGAAAATGAAAATTGTAATTGTAAAAGGAAAACAAAAGTTAAAATAAGTTTTTTCATTTTTATATTTTTTTGCCAAAATTAGAATTGTTTATCAAATCAAGAAAAAATTTCTCTAAAAACATCCAGTGATTTAGGTTTTTTAAAACCCTGAAGATGGATAGTATAATAATCCAAAAGAATTTTTAAAAGGATTTGCCTATCATTTGAACTAAATATTTTTTGATTACTATCAAATTTGACTTGTAATAATTTTTTAAACAAAAAAGTTTCATTTTCTGAAATAGAGTTAAGTCCGTGTAATTTTTCGAAACAACCTTCTACTATGTCAAAAAATGGCAAATCGTTATTTGAAGCATCAGGATAAAAACCAAAGAATTTTGAAAGTTCTAGTAATAAGATCAAATGAAAATTTGCTACTTCTTCATGATTATCTAACCAAATCAAGGCACTTTCCAAGAATTCAAATAGTGCTTCGTTTTTTTCTTCATAAATACTATGATGTAAAACTTCCGAAAGAAACAACACTATTGTGCTCTTATAAATGGATGAATAAACAGTTCTAAATGGATAATCTATCTTTATTTCTTTAAAATACTCTAAAGTTCCCTTATTTTTATGATTAGCTTCTATTTCTAACAATGTTAGTGGTTGAAAATAAGCAATTCTTTGATTAGACTTCTTGGTTGAAAAAGCTGAAGGAACAAAATAACTTTTTAATCCTTCAGAGAATGTAAAACATTTTACTATCAATGATTTTTCCTGATACCTTATAGCACTTAAAACAATCGCTTTGGTCTTGACCAACATTATCGAACCACCATAACTTTACCAACTTGAGACTCAGAGCCATCTTCAGCAGTAAGCAACACTAAATAAACCCCTGAAGCAACCTTATTTTTACCAAATACTGTTGTATTCCATTCTACTGTTCCTCCCTCAGAAATAGCTTCATACACTAAATTTCCTTCGATATCAGTAATTTTCACATTCGATTTATCCATAAGACCTGTAATTACAACATTACCATTAAATTCTGGTCTAACTGGATTAGGATAAATAACTAAATTCTCAAAATTTTCCCTTCCTTTAGTAGCTGTTCCATCATAAGAAACCACTCCTCCATCTGTTACAAAAAAAACTTCTCCTGTGGTTTCATTAATATCTAAATCAATTACTGTATCATTTGGTAGCGGAGAATTAGCTGTTGTAAATCTATGAAGTGTTTTTTGTCCATCAGACGAAAAATGAAAAACTCCCGCACCCGCAGTAGCTACCCATTTATTATTTGCTCCATCTACAACTATATCTGTAATAAACTGGTTAAATAATAATTCTTCGGCTGTGTTTCCTTCTAAAATTATAATAGAATTAGGATTTAATTGATTTTGCGTTAATAACTGATCGACATTTTGCAATACTCTAAGTCCTGCCACAGTTCCTATCCATAATTTATTTTTATTATCGATTGCTAAACATCTAATATCTTCAGCAGGAAAATCAGGATTTTGACCATGTGTTATGGTTATACATTTATTTTTTGTTTCATTAAACCCAACTACTCCAGCATGATTTGTTATCACCCATTTTGTTCCATTCTTATCAACTACTAAACCATTGTAGCTATTCTCTAATGGAGATTGTATACAAGATAAGTTATATGAATTCCATTGTCCATTAGTTTTAAACTGATGCATTGGACTATTTGTTAATGAAGTTACCATCCAAATATTTCCATTTTTATCAAAATCAGGTTGAGCAACACGAATATCAGTAGTTGAATTAAGAGGTGTTGGTGATAATGAGCTATTGGTGTTATTATAAATCATCTTTGGAATATCATTTTCTACCTTTATAAGACCTGAAAAATAGGAGCTTAAATAAACTTCATTTTCATTTTTTGGATTAATTAAAACGCCACTAATCGATTTTGCATCAAAAAGACTTTGATAAGGTATGTGCTTCCAATCTGAATCTACTTGAAATTTACTCACTCCGTAAGAATCAAGAGGATAAGGATTAAACCCTACAGAATAATCACCATAAACTGCCCAAAAACCTTTAGAAAAAGATTTTAATCTAAAAACACGATTCCTAAGAGGACCATTTGGAGTTATATTTTCCGATACATTTATGTTGTTCAAATCTACTGCTCTTACTCCATCGTTTTGTGTACCTATATAAATTTTATTATTCATTTTTGTAGCACATGTAAAAAAAGAAACTCCCAGTGTGCTTTGATTAATTGAATTAACTAAATTAAATTGACTATCATAAATAGCAATCATATTTGAAAGAGTAATAATAAAATTCCCACTAGCATATTTTGCGTCAACCGCATAGGCACTTACAGAGCTGACTAAACTTAAAGTTCCTCCTGTAGCATAGGAATACAATGCAGCTGAAGTATTTTGTGCTATCAACTTATTCTCTGAACTTTCTACAAATAGCCAATTTCCACTTGCAAACATAGACCATTGATTATAATCAATAAGATTATTATTATTCGCATTTGCCTTCAAAATACCATACCCATCTGCTACTGCAAATATTTCATTATTATAGACTGTAGTTTGATTTATTTTAACATTTGCCCCTCCTGAACCAATAAAATAAGTATCGCCAAATTCTGAATTTGCTAAATCGAAAACTGAAATTCCATAACCTGTAGATATGTATAATTTCCCTTTGTACTCCATCAAATGATTAATCTTCTTCTGATTCTGAGGTACCGAAGCCTTATTAAGGATATCAACAACATTTAAAATTGAATTATCATTTTCATTTATTACAATTATCAAACCTGTTTCATATCCAATAATTGTTTTATTAAAAACCTTACTGTAATAAACCTGAGTTATTTTTTGTCCTGATAATCCATCTACGGTAGATAATTTATTTGTTTGATTATTAGCTATATTTCTCTTGAAAATAGCATTTTCTGATGTTGCAATTATATTAGAATTTCCTTCTGATATATCAGTAACACTATTATAAGAAAAATAGCCTTTCCATAACTTATTATTTTGCGAATAGACACCGCCAACAAAAAGGAACAATAAAATTCCAACTACTTTATTTTTCATTTTATATTTACTTTATACAAATATAGAATAAAAACGAAATTTTATCTTATTTAATATATCGACATAAAAAAAAGCGCTTCAAATTTTTTGAAGCGCTCTATTTTATACAGGTTTTATCCTTTGTGATTACACAACTCCTTGAGCTAACATAGCGTCAGCCACTTTTACAAAACCAGCAATATTTGCACCTTTAACATAATCAACAAAACCAGACTCATCCTTACCATAAGTAACACATGCCTCGTGAATATCACTCATAATACGGTGTAATCTTTGATCTACTTCTTCTCTAGTCCAACTTAAACGTAAAGAGTTTTGAGACATTTCAAGACCTGAAGTAGCAACTCCTCCTGCATTTGATGCTTTACCTGGAGCAAATAAAATTTTATTTTTTAAGAATACTTCAACAGCTTCTGGAGTTGAAGGCATATTTGCACCTTCAGCAACACAAATACATCCATTGCTTACTAATATTTGAGCTTCTTCACCATTTAATTCATTTTGAGTTGCACATGGTAGAGCGATGTCACATTTTACTTCCCAAGGGCGTTTTCCTTCAACAAATTTTGCATTTGGATATTTTGCAACATACTCGTTGATTCTTCCGTAACGCTCATTTTTAATTTCCATGATATATGCTAATTTATCAGCATCTATACCATCAGCATCATAAATATATCCTGATGAATCAGAAGCAGTAACTACTTTTGCTCCTAATTGTGTTGCTTTTTCAATAGCATATTGAGCAACATTTCCAGAACCAGAAACCACTACTGTTTTACCTACAAAACTTTGACCTTTAGTCGCTAACATATTTTGAGCGAAATAAACATCTCCATAACCAGTTGCTTCAGGACGGATTAAAGAACCTCCAAAAGTAATTCCTTTTCCAGTTAAAACTCCAGTAAATTCGTTACGTAATTTTTTATATTGACCATACATATAACCTACCTCACGTCCTCCAACACCAATATCTCCAGCAGGAACGTCAGTATCTGCACCAATATGACGAGCTAATTCAGTCATAAAAGCTTGACAGAAACGCATAATCTCATTATCAGATTTACCTTTAGGGTCAAAATTAGAACCTCCTTTACCACCACCCATTGGCAATGTTGTTAATGAGTTTTTGAATACTTGCTCAAAAGCTAAGAATTTTAAAATACTTAAATTTACAGAAGGGTGAAAACGCAAACCTCCTTTGTAAGGACCAATAGCAGAGTTCATCTGAATACGGTAACCTTTGTTTACTTGAGTTTGACCTTTATCATCAATCCATGCTACACGGAACATTATTACTCGTTCTGGCTCAACCATTCTTTCAAGCAACATTTTTCCTTGGTATTTAGGGTTTTTCTCTATAAATGGAATTACAGTTTCAGCAACTTCTCTTACGGCTTGCAAAAACTCAGGTTCATTAGGGTTGTTTTTTGCTACTGCTTCAACAAAAGCATCAATACTTTGTGACATAATTTTAATTTTTAATTGCGTTTAAAAAAACGTTCTAGTTTGGAGTAGCAAATATACATTTTCTGAAAAAAAATTCAATTCTTTTTACTATATTCTTTAGTAATATAAAGATTATATTTATTTTTTTAACTTTTTCTTTTTAACTGATTGATGTTTTTATATATTTGTCATATAATGAATTAATTATTAGCTATGCCCAAATTATTTAGAACACTTATTTTTACCTTTTTTGGACTATCTCAATTTGCTAATGCACAATTTGGATTTTCTCACGAATTAGGATTAATTACAGGTCCTGTTGCTTTTCAATCAGATTATGGGGAACGCAACAATTTTGAAACAGACGCTGGTAACACTGGTTTTGGCATTGGACTTGTTCATTATTTAAACTTTTCTTACAGAGCAGATTGTAACTGTTATACACCAGAAACTTATTTTAATGATCACTTCAAATTAAGAAGCGAGTTATCATTTAGTAAGACTAATTTAGAGCATTTTGGTCAATGGGTTACTCCTGAAAAAGTAGCAAAAAGTATAGATGCTGCTCAGTTAAAAGCTATGACTGGTAGTACATCTGTAACAGACATCGGTATGCAATTAGAGTTTTACCCTTGGAGTATCAGAGACTTTACTGCGACTACTGGAAGCTGGGGACCTTACATAAGCTTAGGAGGGCACTTTAGCTTTTATTCGCCAACTGTAGAAACAAGTTTTGGAGATCAAAAATTATCTAAATTAAATATTCATCCTAAATATTGGGAACCTTCTGAAGGTGAAGACCACGGTTTTTCTCCTAAAAGTGGAACAGCTTGGTCTATTTTAGGTAGCGTAGGTACACGTTATAAACTAACGCCACTTTCAGATTTACTAGTAGATTTACGTTTTCAATACTATTTCTCTAACTGGGTTGATGGTTTAAATCCTAATCCAAACAAATACCCTGAAAACAAACACAATGACTGGTTAGTTTGGTTAAACTTTGGTTACATCTATTATTTAGACTAAAAGCATTACTACATATAAATCAAAAAGCCTGAACTCGTTCAGGCTTTTTGATTTTATAGCTTACTTTTCTTTAGCTAAAATTTGTTTTAAATTCTCGACATATTCAACACCTGCGCTTAAACGTACTAAAGTGTCAGAGTTGACTAGCTATGTTTTATTGGTCGTCAGTGATAATAACTTCGTGCAAAATGAATCGTTAGTTTATGATAAGCAGTTTTCATTTAATATATTCTGAACTCATTTAAACTTTTAGCAAGATAAGAGCAAAAGCGAGATAATGCCAATTT
>JASGCW010000240.1 GCA_030053945.1 Limnohabitans sp. | reverse complement strand
GGGAAGTAACAGATTAAAAATTGCATTACGCAATGCAGCCAATGCCATTGGAAATTTAAAAGATACTCATCTTTCCAACTTCTTCAACAGGGTTTGTTACAGAAAGGGAAGAACAGTTGCTGTAAGTGCTACAGTAAGAAAACTCGCGGTTATACTTTGGAACATGGTAGTAAAAAAACTACCATACAAACCGCCAACAGAATATTTGTTCCTCGACGAAAAAAGAAAACTAAAACTGGTGGCAAGAGTCAAAAAACAAATAGCTAAATTTGAGCTGACTAAAGAAGATGTTGGATTTACAGCAAAATGATTTTCAACAATTAATAAAAACGTTAGTTAGAATATTCCGTGAAAAAATGAGCATACTTAATACAGAACTTTTTCAAGAACCTAAGAGGATAAAAACATTATTAGAAGGCTATGGTGGAATATGGGCAATTGCAGGTGGTTGGGCATTAGATTTGTACCTTCAAACAGAAACAAGAATACATAAAGACATTGAAATTGCTATTCCAAGAAACGAACAACTAAAACTTAAAAACTTCCTAAAAGAGTGGAAATTCAACTATGTCAAAAATGGAGAATTTGTTCCTTGGGATAATGAAGAATTTCTAACACTACCAATCCACGAAATTCACGCAAAAAATGAAGAAAACGAATTTGAAATTTTGCTAAACGAAATAGATGAAAAAGTATGGACATATAGAAGAAATCCAAAAGTAAAATACCCTATAGAAAAACTATATGCTAAAAATTTGATTGATATTAACTTCCTTGTGCCTGAAATTGTCTTGCTCTATAAAGTAAAATTAAACAAAACAAAAGATATAGAAGATCTGAAAAATACAATTTCTATACTCAGCAAAGAGAGCAAAACTTGGTTAATAAATTCAATAGAACAAGAATCACATAATTCGAAAGAATGGATAACACAAATAGAAACCATACAGCAGACGACATAGGCTTGGCGCAAGCGGGGCGGGAGTTCTAAAATTGAACTTTTGAATATTTATTGGGGCAATGTACTTTATTTGGGCTTTTGTGCTGGTTCGCCCCACCTGCGCCAAGCCCTTTCCGTTAACGGCAAGTATAACAGACACTACCCAAGACTTTCTAACTGCTTAAAGACAGGAACTAATAACTTCCCTTTTTCGGTAAGACTATGTTCAATATGTAAAGGCTTTTGCTGAACAACATTTTTTTCTAGCAAACCAACTTCTTCTAATTCTCTTAAAGCGACAGACAAAGTTTGCCTGTTTGAGCCTTCTATTTGACGCAACAAACTACTAAATCGCAAAGGTGATTCAACAGCTAAACGAAAAATTTCGGGTTTCCATTTACCAGAAAGCAACTTCAGAAGTCCTTGTGCAGGACAAGTTTCATTATCAACAAGTTCTTTTTTAGTAGTCATAATTTTCTGACTTATTGTGTAGTTGAAATTAAGTCCTCAACTTTGCACAAAGATAAACAAATGGTGTAAAACACTTAAAAAAATGAGAATAACTTATCTAATTTTAATTACACTATTCACAATTGGCAACACAAGTTGCCAAGCTCAAACAAAAAAGAAAATGGAAAATAAAAACCCTTTAATGTGCGACCCAGAAAGTGGTATTTGCGAAGTACCAACTAACAAGACAAACTCAACAAACAGCAATTTTGTAAAAGCGAACAAAAAACCTGTAAAAATAATTTATTACACCGACCCTATTTGTTCTTCTTGTTGGGGCATAGAACCGCAACTTCGAAAACTAAAATTGGAGTATGGAGATAATATAGAAGTTGAATACAAAATGGGCGGCTTGCTTCCTGATTGGAGTTACAATAGTGGTGGAATTAGCAAACCTTCTGACGTTGCCCACCATTGGGATGAAGTAAGTGTTTATTACGATATGCCAATAGACGGGGACATTTGGTTAGAAGACCCTTTACATTCTTCTTATCCACCTTCAATTTCATTTAAGGCAGCACAAATCCAAGATAATGAAAAAGCGATTTTGTTTCTTCGTGAAATACGAGAAATGGTTTTCCTTCAAAAAAAGAACATTACAAAATGGGAACATTTGGAGTTAGCAGGAAAAAAAGTTGGTCTTGATATTATAAAGCTCAAAGCCGATTACGAAGGAAAAGCAAAAGAACTTTTTGAAGAAGATTTAAAATTGGGAAGAGAATTGGGCGTAAGAGGATTCCCAACAATGTTTTTTACTGACACAACAGGAAATAAAGAAATGGTTTATGGTTCTAAACCATACGAGACTTTCGAAAATGCTTTAATTAAATTGTATCCCACTGCTACCAAAACAGCCTATGACAAAACTTGGACTTCTCTATTTTCTATATATCATTTATTGACATCAAAAGAGTTTTCAGTACTGACAGGAAAACCACGAAACGAATGTGAAAAATATTTAGATGACTTAACTACTAAAGGGAAATTAGAAAAACAGACGACAAAAAACGGTGCAATTTGGAGGTTGAAAAATACCAGCCGCTAAGCGGTTTGGCAAAATGCGGGTTCAGTGGCTAATTGAAACTTTGTGCCGAGTATCAAGATCAGTGATGGCACACAGTTCTCTCCCCAACAACGTCTTCTGTAAGAGACCTTGCGTTTTGCCGAAAAAAATGCCTTCTTAAAACTGCATTTATTATATGCCCTTTAACCAGCATCTATTAATGTAAACCCATCATTAATATAACCTACAAACTTTGTTATATTCTAACAATCAATTCTTACTAAGAAGCTGCCTAAAACGATTGAGCATAATTCTTATAGCAGACAAATGCACCATTGCCACACTTGATCGATTTAACCGTTCATGATTTTTGGAATTTCTTCTATTGGTATCTATCCATGAAAAAGTTCTTTCTACAATCTATCTTTTGGGCAATATTTTAAATGTATGCAACTCATCACGTTTTATTATACCAATTACACATCCGTAATAGTCCAAACAAGCTTGTCCTAAACGGCTGTTATATCGGCATAATACCAAATCAGATTGGGACAGTTATAAAATGTAATTGGCATAACAATAGAAAAGAATGTGTTAGAAAAAACAATTAACATTCAAGCTACTGTATTTAAAGTGACGAAAATTGAAATGAAATTTGTTTTAAAAGCAGACAAGGATTACACAATTATTGATGAAGATATTAGCTTTAAATCGCCTTTGTCAATTAAATTCATCATGGAGAGTATTTTTAAAAAACAGCACAACCAACTCTTCAGTAATATTGAAATGAAATAAAGCAATTTTCAAAACAACTAAAATCACAACAGTATATAAGGGCAAATTAGTAACCAGTAGAACCGTTTAAATTTAAAATTTCTTTAAGAGCCTGTTTTAAATTTTATAAACACATTATTTATAAGTCATTTCGCGTAAAAA
>JASGCW010000087.1 GCA_030053945.1 Limnohabitans sp. | reverse complement strand
GATATTCTTTCTACTATTGAAATTTTTAATGCTAATAGCATTAATCTAAAGTCTTTAAAAGAAGGCTTTGAAACTGTGCTTGACGGCAAAGAGAATCCCACCGCTAAAATGGTTATTAGTGTTATGGGTTCTATTGCTGAAATGGAAAGAAATAAAATCAAGGAACGGCAGACTGAAGGCGTCCTTATTGCTAAGGCTCAAGGCAAGTTTAAAGGAAGAAAAGTCGGCTCCACTATCTCTAATCAGCAGTTTATTAGTCGATATCCACTTGTCGTCCAAAAGCTAAAAAAGGGTTATCTATTCGTGATATTGCTAACATTACTTCTATTAGTACTACTACTATTCTAAAACTAAAAAAAATGTTAGAGTAAATACTCCTATACAATTACTTAGAAATACCGGGAAAATTGTTTTGTTTGATAGGGATATTTGCTTTAATTATTTAAGGTGTATCAATGCACTTTCAGAATAAGCAATTATTTCATCTGAACATTCTTTTATACAAGCGTTAATATAATTAACTATTTCCGTATCTATTTTTAACGGGTACATTGTTGTTCGTGCGTTTATATTTTCTTCTATATAATTATTACTAAGTAAAAATAAATATTTTTTACTTATAGGATATACTATCTCCCAATTCTTCTCCCCCAACGCAGTATCTTTTGTTAGACCTTTATTAGTAATAAATATAACAGGATCATTAGATGTAATAAACTCATCGCTTTCTGCTGATGCATATAATATAAATTTTTTGTATTGATAGAAGTGGTTATTAATATCTTCTAATCTATAATTCAATAATGCAGCATTTGCTATATCTTTTGTATAGCTTTCATCTTTTATCTTATTTCTAATTTCATCTTCTATCTCATTTCCATACATTTCTATTACTTCCTTTGGTAAATTTTGAAAAATAAATTGCGAAAAATTATGCTTTAATTCTTCTTCCATTCTTCTTGTATAAATTTCACTTACTTGTTTTTTCATGATAGGGCTCCGTCTCTTCAAACTTATAATCATTTCTAAAAAAATATGCATATCATCTTCAGTAAGAGCCTTTGGTGTAGTTTGGTAGGCTATGATATTTTGAATAATTTTTGGATACTTATTTTCCACTTCTTCAAACGCTTTTTTTTCAACTATATATGCATCATTTTCATTTATTTTTTTTATATAATCATCGTGTATGGTAAACTGATCTTTGATATAACAAATTCCTGAAATATTGATTTGTTTAATTGTACTTTTTTCTTGTTTGTGTTTCCAATAATACACATTGCCATTGTTATCCGCAAACTGTTGTAAATAGCATTTTGGTACATGGTGCTGTTTTTTAGGTTGATTATTCATAGTATATTTTTTTTAATAGTTTTTTAGATTGGTACAAACAAGTTTTTAATGCAACATTTTGGCGTTCCCTTCGCATGCTCGGGTCGTGCTTTGCGGGGGTGTCCGTACTTCGTACCGCATACGGCGCCCCTACAATCCTTAACGCAGTCATAGCTAAATTATTTTTAAGAAAATCGCTTTGGTACCAAAGGAGTATTATTACAATGATCTAAAGTGCAATGATCAAATTCATCATTTCTTTTAAATCCTGAGTTATCGAAATATGTACACCAAATTTTTTCGCCTTCTATTTTTGATATAACCATTTGAGGACTGTTAGCAATTTTTAATATTACTGTATCCCCTTTTTTAAAATTTATTAGTTTTTCCATATTTTTTATTTTTTTGTTTATTTCTTCTTAGACAACTGATAACCGAAAAAGTTAATTTTTTCTTCATTTTTTTAAAAATTATTTTTTAGCTTTGGCGTTAGTTAGTTTTGGTTATGGCCGCTATGTTTATAGTGGCTTTTTTTATGCCTTATAAAAAAAGAAACTAAATAAACAAAGAAGGGGAAGAAAAATAAAAAATCTACCTCATTGAGTAGCCTTTCAGGGCTTTTATTTGCCCCTTTATTTTTTATATTATAAATATTTTTTAATATTTATAATATAATGAAATATTTTGCATAAATTTTTTGGTAACTATATATTAAGGACTAATTTTTTTTACTCTTAAATAAAAAAATATATAAGTATATGACGGCTAATATAAAATATACAAATGAAGTGCTTAATATTTTAAAAAGTAATCCGAACTTGGCAAAGAACATTCCTCAAGAATTATATACAGAAGGCGATTATAATTTGCTAGTAAACAATTCATTAAAAATATCCGTTGTTGGTTCTAGAAATGCTACCCCCGTAGGAATAGAAAATACAATAAAAATCAGTGCATTCTTAATTCTTAAAGGTGTTACCATTGTAAGCGGATTAGCCAAAGGAATAGATACGATTGCACATAATACGGCATTAGATAAAGGCGGTAAAACAATAGCAGTTTTGGGTACGCCTATAAATGAATGTTACCCTAAAGAAAATTTACAGTTACTTAATCGTATTAAAAAAGAAGGGTTAGCTATTTCTCAATTTACAACAACTCATAAAAGTAACTTCCCCAATAGAAACAAAACTATGGCATTATTTAGCGATGCTACCATAATTGTTGAAGGCACTGAAATTAGCGGAACACAACATCAAGGATGGGAATCTTTGCGATTAGGAAGAAAATTATTTATAATGCAAAATATTATAAATAATAAAATTCCTTGGGCTATTAAAATGGTTGATTCTTATGGTGCTGATGTTATTGCAATAGATTCTTTAGAAGATATTTTAAAAAATTTAGATGTACTAACAGAATGGGACAGTAAATCTCAAAAACTAACTTTCTAATGCTTTCAGATATTAAATGGGCTACCCTTTATAATTATTCTCCACGAGGTACGACTTATATTGCTAAATTAAGCCAAAACTTAAGACAAGGTGTAAAATCGGGATTAATATCAAGATGGCAACAATTAATAATTAACAGGGTGGCATCTTATCAAGATTTCAAGTCTTTTTTTACAAATGTAAATGAAAATATTACAATAGTACCAATCCCTCGAAGTGCTAAAAACCAGCCAAATCAAGTATGGCCTTCTTGCGACATAGCACAAATTATAGTTCAATGTATAAATGCTATAGGACTTCAAGCAATAATTCATCCTGTTTTAGAAAGATCGATAGCAATAAGAAAATCATCAAACTCATTTACAAGGGAAACTAGACCAACTGTTGATGAACATATTAGAACACTATCTATTAAAAATGAAATTATATACCAAAGCAACGATATTTTATTAGTAGATGATATAATAACTCAAGGTGTAACTGCTTTCGCTTGTGCTTCAAAAATACATGAAAAATATCCTAATAGCAACATTAAAGTATTAGCGTTATTGAATCCTGATAGCAATTTATCTTATGATTTAGATTCGGATATTTATCAATTTAATATAGGAATAATAGAATATAAAAACGGCATAACTATAAGAAAAAAACTTAAATGTTAAAAGCCTTTAACCGCCATCAATGCTTCTAATACTTTAATAGAGTAGTCTCTATTTTTGAATTTTAGATGATTTGATAATAATCCATACAGTATGCTTTCAGATAAACATCCATGCACTAAAAACCATTGTAGATTACCATAAGAATTAGGATACCCTTTATTGTTTTCATATCTCCACTGCATTGCAATATCCAATCCTGTATTATTCGTATGCCATCTACCTATTGCTACTAAAAAATCGTTAGATGCATATAGGATTTCTATAACCTCAAAATTGTTCGTACTGTATGGATGACGCATATATACTTTTTTAATTTTTAAAATAATTTTTAAACTCTTCTGAATTACATTACCTAATATTTATTTTCTTTATTTATTTGATCTATTAAGTTTTTATAAATTTTAATTACTTGTTCTAATCCATTTTTTATAAAATTTATATCGTTAAGGGCATTATTTGCAAAAGGGGTTATATAACCGTTGTATGTCCTCATTGCTTCTATAGAAAGTATCTTAACATCTAGAGTCTTTATTGCTTCTTTATTTACTTCTATTTGTATTTCCATTCTTTGTTTTTCCTTATTATTCCAATCTTTCATGGCTTGTTCATCGTCCCACATATGTTCCATATTTTTAATTTTTTTTGTTTATTTCTTATTAGACAACTGATAACCGAAAAAGTTAATTTTTTCTTCATTTTTTAAAAAATTATTTTTTAGCTTTGGCGTTAGTTAGTTTTGGTTATGGCCGCTATGTTTATAGTGGCTTTTTTTATGCCTTATAAAAAAAGAAACTAAATAAACAAAGAAGGGGAAGAAAAATAAAAAAGCTACCTCATTGGGTAGCCTTATTTTTTTAATGGAGTTACCCAATTAATTTGTAAGGTATTATCTATTTTTACTTTCTTTAAAACCAGAAACAAACAATAGAATATCCCACAAATTTATAATGCTAAACCAACCACTAATGAACTAATGAAACTAAAAAAACTATAATTTATATAGTAGTCATGGGTCTCTACAAAAAGAACTATAGGTAGGAAGGCCTATAGAGCGATAGAAAATTGGATGACTTTGAAATCTGAATTATTTAAAATATCCTTAGAAGAATTTAGAAATAAGCTCCTATATTTGAAACAAGAAAACACCGATTTTTATTAACAACCTTATTGTTTTTTTCAAACAAAGCACAAGACCAATTCCATAAGTACAAGAAATCTACGCTGCAACCAATTATAAAAGTACACCTAAACGAACTAAGTTAAGTTGTAGTCCCTAAATCGACATGTGCAAATTTATATATTATTGATTATCATGTACTTACGCATATCAGTTTAGCAACTTGGGTTAAACTTCATCCTTTCTTTGATTCTAAAAACCTTTTTGTTGATAAGGGCCGAAGCCATCCGCTTGTTTGAAGTTATTTCTAATTTTAAAGGGAACTCCGTTACTGTTGTTATTGATTCTATTGATAGGCTCGGGCGTAACCTTTTAAATATTCTTTTTACTATTGAAATTTTTAATGCTAATAGCATTAATCTAAAGTCTTTAAAAGAAGGCTTTGAAACTGTGCTTGACGGCAAAGAGAATCCCACCGCTAAAATGGTTATTAGTGTTATGGGTTCTATTGCTGAAATGGAAAGAAATAAAATCAAGGAACGGCAGACTGAAGGCGTCCTTATTGCTAAGGCTCAAGGCAAGTTTAAAGGAAGAAAAGTCGGCTCCACTATCTCTAATCAGCAGTTTATTAGTCGATATCCACTTGTCGTCCAAAAGCTAAAAAAGGGTTATCTATTCGTGATATTGCTAACATTACTTCTATTAGTACTACTACTATTCTAAAACTAAAAAAAATGTTAGAGTAAATACTCCTATAAATTACTTAGAAATACCGGGAATTTTTTTTTTGTTTGATAGGGGTATAATAAAAGTGAATTGTACTTGCGAATTTTGGGAGAAAGTAGTATTATTGCAAATTTTCTTTGAAAAATTTAATTAAAGATGTACTAATGTTTTTTCCTCTTTCTTCAATGTCCTCTTTTACCCAATCATTCTTTTTGTATTTTGAAAGTTCACGAACGGTCTCAATGCCAGATTTACCATATAGTTCTTTCTTTTTACCAAAATACCCATTGCCTGCTTGAATATTCAACCTTTTTTCTATAACTGTTTTATTACCTAATTTTTCTAAATAAAATTTGGCTTCCTTTTCTTCCCATCCATTGTAATTTGTACCTTGCCATTTTTTAGGGAAAATGTGCTCTATGTCAAATTTTTCAGTAATTTTATTTTGTTGTTGTGTGTTTAAATAAGCATAAAGTAAAAGCAAAGCCTTATTAATTTTAGCGGGCGGGTAATTTTCAATTTGCTGACTTAAAAAGTCTTTATTTATTTCAAACCTGTACTTGTATTTATCGCCATTTTTAGCGTGATATAAAGCTATACAAACAAGATAAATATCGTCCTTAATTGCATTAATTGAAGGTTTTTCTATAAATTTAGCCAATAAAAAAGATAGCAGTTTTTTTAGCATGTCTTCAAAATCAGTGCTAAAATTTTGACTTGATTTGTTACTTAAGAAGAAAACGGTTACTGGAAATTTCCAAAATTCGTTAGAATAATACTCCAAACAATGTAGAAAATTTCTTGCTACTTGAGTTATTGTATATTTTAAATTATTTTCAGGTTCAATGCCTCTATTTATGTCCCGCCAAAAATAAGCTAAATCTTCAATGTTAGTAATAATTGTATCTTGTTTCAGCTTCTCAAATTTATTGTCGCTGTAAAATTTTCTTAAGCCAATTTCTTTATCTTTTTTATTTCCCATTGCTCTTAAAAAATGAGTGTAGTAACGAAAAATATCGTTAATAGAGAATTCACCCTCTTTACAAACCGTGCTAATTTTTTTCCATGTTTCTATAAAATCATCCCGCTTTTTTTGTTGGTCTTCTGGGATGTCACTGTAAATTTGTGCTTTGAAAATGTCGGCATCAGTTAATGGCATACCTCTATCGTTTAAAGTTGAAAATATAGTTAATGCTGTATCTTGTTCATCACATGCAATAGGCAATACTATACATTGGTGAAGTATTGTTACGCAAAGATTTTCCCATGCTATTGTTTTATTCTCTGCAAATTCTTTCCACTTACATTGGAAAAATTCATAGTTTTTATAATAATTAGAATTATATCCCTCATTTATATCCTTCCCTTTTTCTAAAATTTGTTGTAATACACAGTTGTCTGTTTCGGTCACAACTTTTGATTCAAGGTGAGTTTTTGTTTTATCTTTAACTTCTTGTGAGATTCGGTCTATATCCCAAATGCAAGGGGCTATTTGGTTTTTTAATCCAATCAAATTTTTTTTCATATCCTGATTCTCAAATATCCCCTCCATACCCTCAATCTGTGTATAGACTGCTCTTAATAACAACATTAATGATGTTATGCGTTGTTGCCCATCTATAATATCTATAATGTTAGAATCTTGCTCTTTACTATTACATGAGACTATGGTACCTAAAAAGTAATTGTCGCTGTCTTTTTTATCTTTTTTATCAGCAAAGTTTGTTATATCCTCCCATAGAGTTTCACAATGTTCCTTATTCCAGCTATATGGTCGTTGGTATTCAGGTATTAAAAATTTCTTATTTTGCATTTCGCTAAAAAAAATCCCAATTGTTTTTTTGCTTACATTTAAATCTGCCATATTTTTATTTTTTGGGAGGTTTGCAAAACCTCGGTGAAAAATTGTATCAATGTATATTTTTTTTTTTTTGATAAATCAAAAGATTATTTTAGTTGCATTAAAATATAAATTTTATGGAAGTGAAACAATTAACGCTCACAGACGATTAAATCATATTTTGAGGTGCTAAGAGAAGTCGGATTTAATGTCGTTAAAGAGTAAAAAATGGCTCTCTCACAAAATAGGTGGGTTTAATAATGTTTAATGGTTTTAATGTTGAATAATTAATGGTTTCCTAAAACAAGAATTTTTATTTTGATAATATTTTCTTTTCTTAAACTCTAAAGCCTTCTTATTAAATTTAGGTAATTATATATTTGAGTACACCAACTTTATAAGTTTTTGATTATCAGTAATTTATGATTTATAAGTTTACATTTTTTAATATTCATTAAAATATTACTTTCGCCGTTATGACTATTGAAGAAGTGTTAATAATATAGAAAACTTTTGGTCGCATTTAAAGCAAGGAATTTATGGTATCTATCATCATGTAAGAATAAAGCATTTACAAAATAATGTGATGAGTTTATATATAATCTAAGACACTTATCATAGAGTTAGATATAAAGAATTAATCGGTAAAAATAAAAATGTATCACAATGTTTAATGAACAAAAATTTTACAATGCTTTAGAGTTAGTATTTACGGGTGCTAAAATTGAAGGTGATAGTGGTTATATTAATTTGCTTAAAATTAAAGGTAAATATTATGAGCAAGTGTTAAAACAATTTCAAGATGAGTTTAACAAGGAATCCTTTAGCTCTAAAGACAGAGAATGGATGTTTGAGAGGTTGTATGATTTTTTTCAAAAGTATTTTTCTGAAAGCGGTTCTGTTTATTTTGTAAACACAGCTGCATGGCAAAGAGTTTATGAAAAGATATACACCGATGATAAGGATGTTGTTTTGTTTTGGAAGACAAACATGCTTTATTATGTAAAGAGTGATGTTTTATTTAGGTCTATGGAAGTGAATATTTTAGATGAGCATACCAATAAAGACATACTATTTTATTTTGATGTAAAAGAATTACAAAACAAACAGAACAATGAAAAGAAAGAAGTAGTGTTTACTTATAGAGGTAGTAATGATAAAGGTTGTTTTGTTTTTGATGTGTCATATAGTGAAGGAGGTAGAGGAACTCAAATAGATACCATTGTAAAGCAAATAAAAGTAAAAGAGGATATAGTGGAAAAAGCATTTAAGACATTCAATAAACAAGCGAGTGTTGATTTTTTTATAAACAAGAATGCGGAGAAGTTTTTAAGAGATCAGTTAGATATGTTTTTACATCAGATATTATTAGATGAAAATAATCAGTTTAGCACGGACGCTTTAAATAGGTATAAGAAGTTAAAAGAGTATGCTATAAAGATTATAGTTTTCATTGCACAGTTTGAGGATGAATTAGTAAAAGTTTGGAATAAGCCTAAGTTTGCTCATTCGTCTAATTTTGTAATAACGATTGATAAATTAACCAATAACATACTTAATAAAATACAAAAACATAAAGGATTAATAGAACAAATTAAAGAATGGACAGATCTTGGCATGGTGGAAAATGGTTTTGAGTTTAAACGAATCTTTGACTCAACCTTGCTTGGTAGCCAAATTAAAGAACCTTATAAATATCTTCCGTTAGATACAAAATATTTTAAAGACATAGAATTAGATATTTTAGCTTTGTTTGATAATTTAGATGAAGCTCTTGACGGAAGACTTATCCATAGCGAAAACTACCAAGCACTGAATACTTTGCAAGAAAAATATAAAGAAAAAATACAATGTATTTATATTGATCCACCGTATAATACTGATTCTTCACCAATTATTTATATTAACAATTATAAAGATTCTTCATGGCTAACAATGATGGATAATAGATTTGAAGTTTCAAAAAAATTACTTCTTCCTACTGGTATAAATGTTACGGCAATAGATGACATAGAATTAAGATATTTAACTACTATTCAAGATAGTATATTCGGAAATAAAAACTATTTAACTACAATAACTTCTAAATGTAATCCGCAAGGTAGAGTTGCAAATAAAGTTTCAAAAACAACAGAATATCATATTCTACATGCTAAGGATATTTCTGCAATTGATAAAATTTTTGTAAAGAAGAATGGATTAAAGAGATTAACTTCTTTAAAAAGAACTGGTACAAATTCAAGAAGAGAAGAAAGACCAAATAGATATTACCCTATTTTAATAAAAAATAATAATATTGAAATGATTGAGGATGAGGAGTATAAAAAAATATATAACTCTTCAGATAGAAAATTTGATGATGTTTATTTAGAATCATTGAAAAAGAAATATGAAAAATTAGGATTTACTTTTATTCTTCCTTTGGGTAAGAATAATGAAAAGTTGATATGGCAAAGAACATTCAATAGAGTGAAAAAAGAAAAAAATACTTATATAATAGAAGAGAATAGTATTAAAACACCAGCTTTTGATATAGAAATACCAAAAACATTATGGGATGATTTATTATTTTCCAATCCAGAATACGGAAGTGAATATTTGAAAAATATTCTCGGACATAATGACTTTGAAACGCCAAAAAGTTATTATATAATAAAACAATTTTTAACAATGTTTGACAATAATGGAATTTATCTTGATTACTTTAGCGGTTCGGGAACAACAGCGGAAGCAGTAATAAGATTTAATAATGAAGATGAAGGTGAAAGAAAATATATTTTAATAGAACTTGGAAATCATTTTAATACAGTTATTATTCCTCGTATAAAAAAAGTATGTTTTTCAGATAAATGGAAAGATGGTAAAGCACAAGAAGGAAAAGGTATTAGTCAATTTTTCAAATATTATTCATTAGAGCAATACGAAACCACTTTATCAAAGATGAGCTATCAAGATATTAAAGAAGGAACTACTATATGGACTGAACCAAAAAAATACTTTGAAAATTATATTTTTAGAACAGACAAAAAACTATCCACCGTTATAGAAATAAGCCAAAAAGAAAATGATTTTAATTTCAATTTTGATATGCTATTATTAAACATAGATTTTCCTGAAACTATATCAAATATTTTAGGCTTACCTATAAGAAAAATAACAGACAAAGAAGTAATATTAATTCAAGATGGTATAGACAGAACAGTAAGATATGATTATAAAAATATGAATAACAAAGAAAAATTAGAGTTTCTTAAAGTAATCAAACCACTTATCTGGTGGAGCAAAGAATAAAAACATGAAAAATATACTATCCAATATCATAGAAAATAAAAACGACTTAGATTCATGGATACCACCTAATCTATCCATATTCTCTGATGGTATAAAACTTTTTGACTACCAAATAGATGCCATACAATCTATTATAAAATCACTTTATACCTTCTACCAAGACTGCAACGAGGATAAACAAAAATTATTTAACCAATATGTAGAATATGGACTAAATAAAGATTCCTTTGACATAAAAAAATATAAAAACCTTGAAGCAGAAAAGCTAAATATCATAGACAAAAGATATAAACTATTCCAACACCATTTTACACAAGAAAACAATCTTATTCAAGGATACAATTTTATAAATAGACTTTGTCTATGGATGGCAACCGGTAGCGGTAAATCTCTTGTAATCATTAAAACAATAGAACTGCTAGACTATTTAATCTGCAATAACATAATACCTAAAAAAGATATTATGTTACTATTGCCGAGTGATAAAATAATAGAACAATTTAAAAACGAAATAATCAAATACAATAGAGGTAAAAGCAGGTTGATTGATTTTGTAAATCTAAAAAATTATGAACACGACAAAAACACAATGGCATACAACTATATCAAAGTGTATTATTATAGAAGCGACTTGATTAGAGCAGAAAGAAAACAAACGGAAATAGACTATAAAACCTATCTCAATCATGGCAAATGGTATCTTTTTTTAGATGAAGCACATAGAGGAGAAAAACAAAACTCTAATATGCAAGACTACATAGCTATTCTTTGCAAAAACGGATTCCTGTTTAATTTTTCAGCCACCTTTACCGATGAAATAGACCATATATCTACTTGTTATAATTTTAATTTAGAAAGATTTATTACTAAAGGCTACGGCAAAAATGTTTATATATCTAACTCAACCTTTGATTTTAATAGTCAACAAGACGAATTATCTAAAAGAGACAAACAAAAACAAGTATTAAAATCACTCTTCGTTTTTACAATGATCAAAAAAAGTAAACTGCAAGGTTATTATCACGATCCTTTAATACTAACACTTGTAAACAGCGTAAACACAGAAGAAGCAGACCTTAAAATGTTTTTTAAAGAATTAGAAAAAATTGCAACAAATAACAATTTAGATAACGATATTTTCAATGAGGTAAAAACAGAATTAACAAACGAACTATTAAACCACACAGGTTTTCAATTTGGCAACGAAAAACTACAAGTAAGCAATCAATATATTAATGACATTACTATTCAAGATATACGCATTAATGTATTTAATAGTACAAAACAGGGGTCAATAGAAATAATAGAAGGCGAAAAAAGTAAAGAAATAGTATTGCAACTTCAAAATGCAAATGCACCATTTGCTCTAATAAAAATTGGTGATGCAGATAAATTCAAAAAAGAAGCACTCGGACAAAATTATACAGAAATAAAAACGATAGAAACAAAAACCTATTTTAAAACACTCAATAACAATAAAGACATAAACCTATTAATAGGTAGCCGAGCTTTTTACGAAGGATGGGACTCCAATAGACCTAATGTTGTAAATTTTATAAATATAGGCGGTAAAGACGCTCGTAAATTTGTACTACAAGGCTTAGGCAGAGGTGTACGAATAGAACCAACGAAGAACAATAGACAAAGATTAAAACAAAATAATCCAAATAAAAACAACCTTTTAGAAACTCTTTTTGTATTCGCCACAGACAAAAAATCTATATCCACCATCCTTACAGAAATAGATAACCAAAAAAGTAATGACGACATGCAAGAAGTATCACTGATTAACAATCCTAATAAACCTTTTGACCTTCTTATTCCTGTATTTAAAGAAATTGAAGAAGACCTAAAAATAAGACAACCTTTTACAATAACCAAAACAACGCTCGACTCCTTGAAAAATTATATCCAAAACTTAGATACTACTACCTTAATGCTTAAATATGCAATAGACAAAAAACAAGCAATTGAAACTACACAATACATTCAATCAATGAACGCAACCAAACATATCAATGTCTATGAAAATATAGAATATACTTTTAAAAAAATAATCAAATTCACAGAACTAAAAACAAAAACCATAGAAAAAGTAAAAGAACTTCAAAACGAAATCATTCACTTTAAACATATCAAAATAGCCAATGCACTAAAAAATGATTTTTTACAAACCATAGAAAAAGTAAAAAAATATAAAAAAATAACTAACCAACAACTAAAAGAAAAAGTAAATAAAGGTGAAATGAAATTTGAAGACGCACTCCAAGAATACAAAAACTTAGATAACAAAGAACTGCAATATAACGACTTAACTATAACTTATATAGCAGAACACTATTACTTACCAGTCATTTATAGTAATAAAGAAAAGGTGGACTATATTAAACACATCATAAAAGTACCAAGCGAAGTAGCTTTTATTAAAAACCTAAATAAAAAAATAGAAACACAACCATTCAACTGTACATGGATGTTTAGTAAAATAGACGAAAATATAGATACGCTTTCTATTCCATACCTACACGATGACTCTTATAAAAATTTTTATCCTGATTTTATATTTTGGATAATAAAAAATAATAAATACAGAATCGTTTTTATAGACCCAAAAGGTGGAACTCAAAACATAACAGAAAATAAAATAGACGGATTTAAAAAACTATTTGAACACAACAACCAGCAAAAAACATTTTCTTATAAAAATTACACCATATCTTTTGAGCTTTATTTTATAGGTAACCATACAGGCGGAGACGCTTATAAAAATTACTGGCTAAATCAAAACGATTTTTTATTCCTAAATAAATAATTATCAAATACTTATAAAATTAGTGTACTCAAATATATAATTGCCGTAATTTTATGTATAATTTTATAAATGGTAAGTTAAAATGTTTAAATAATAATGAATTATTTGACACAGTGATAAGTAATAGTTCTTTAACATTTTCGGATACTGCAAAACAAGTATTTGATGCGGGTAGAGAGTTGTGGAAGTATTATCACAAACAACCTAATTGTAATGTAAATGCTTCTTTATATGACATTAAAGAGTTCTTTCAAGGTAGGAATGCTAAAGGAAGGATGAATAATAGTAGTGAGGATAAAATATATACTTTACTAATAGATACATTGAGACTAAGACTTAAAGTGTTAGCACAAGATATAGAACCTAAAGTTTATGAATACGAGTTTTTAAAACACTGATTATTAATAACTTATAAAAGTTAGTATACTCAAATATATAATTGCCTATCTTTTTTGAGTCGTTTTTTTATCTATGCAGAAAATTTTTCTTGTCAAAATTAACCTTCAACTAATTTTGCTTTTTCTCCATGGGTCCGCAAGTAAAAATTTACAATTTCAATAGTCATACCAACAGCAAGACTCGCATATTTCACTTCAAGAGTTTTAAAATCAGCTTCCTTTCCGTGTCCATTACCGTATTCATTTCTAAGCTCTGCAATACCACCTACAATCGAGCTAATACCACCAAGAATTTTTTTCATTGCAGAATCGAATCTTTCAGTTTTTGGAGCGTCTTGTGGTTTAAAATCAAGTTTTGAGTTTGTTTCTTTAAGGAGGTGCAGTACAGTCCATTCTGTTGAAACACTTACCTTTTTATCAACCAAAATTGACTTACATGTTGTCTCAATAAGTTCTTTGGCTGTTCCAATAGCAATATCAGTTTGTTTGTTATTAATAGCATCAGTCATCGTCTTGATTTTCCCATTCACATAAGGTGTATCTAAGTGTTTTATTATATCAGCTGTTTTTGCTACAAGTTCAGCGTGTCCAATTAATTTTTGTCCTGAATAAATTGCTTTACCCGCAACCTCACCTGTTTGTACAATCTTAGAACCGTCATTGGCTAAATATCTATTGTAAATTTCTAGTAATTGATCAATCTCATTATTATTATTTCTTACATAGGGGTCAATTGTCTCTGACAAAAATTTCAAGTATGTCTCATCATCGCAATGGAGTAAATTAATTCGAGAGTCATTGTAAATCCAATCAACAGGCCAATCCTTATTTAGTTCCCTGTGTTTATTAATATCATCATAGCTATTATTATAACGAGAGTCATTTGATTGCAGGTTTTTTAAAGGAAATAACCGCATTAAGAAATCAGGTTCACTCATTCTGCCTTGATACTCTATTTCCTTCAAATACATTTCTTCATAAATATTTCGGCGGGTAGTTTCTGTTATCTTATTGTTCGTCATGTTGCTATGATTTATTATTAATTATAAAATGGAGACTATAAAAAAGATTGTGTAAATAGATTTTTTAATTGTCTAAGAACTGTGTC
>JASGCW010000239.1 GCA_030053945.1 Limnohabitans sp. | reverse complement strand
GGTGGTAGATAGGTTGGGGTGAAAAATGGTTGAGGATTTTAAAAATTCTACCTAACCTTTATTTTTCGATATTATTGTCAAACACTTTTTTTATTATAATTTTACTTTTATTATTTTCGGTTTTAACCTCAAACAATATTTTAGTATTTAATGAAATCTTAGAGAAGTATAAAGAATTTTTTGGTACAGAAAAATAATGCTTTTTACCATTACTTTCTATAAATCCATCCTTACCACGATTATTGTCGTGTACAATTTTTATAACTTCTCCTTTATGAATAATTATCTCATTTTTAGTATTTATTTTGTTTTGATTATTTTTAATTTCAGCTTTTAACTTTATAAAATCGTTTAATACATTTTTGTAACTTTTTTTATATGAAACGTACCTACTAGCCGTTGTAACAAAATATTTTTTAAACATGTCTGTTTCAATATCATTTCTACATTTTAGTGCTTCGATTAAGAAGTTAAATGCATTTTCAAAATTAGTGGCTTTTAGTTCTTCACGTACTTTATTATAAAAAAAATCTGCTTTATTTGAATTTAGTTCTTGAGTAATTAAAGTATTAGGTGTTTCATTTTTAGCAAATTCTAAAACTTTTGGGTCTGTTTTAATGGCATTGGCTTCAATTTTTGTTTTAAGAACCAATCCATTAAACGAAGTACATCTACTTAAGGCAACGTAAACTTGTCCGGCACTAAATGCCGAACCCAAGTCTGCTATAACTTTTTCAAAAGTTAAACCTTGACTTTTATGTACTGTAATTGCCCAGGCTAATTTAATAGGGAACTGGGTAAAAGTACCTAAAACATCTTCTTTAATCTTTTGTTCATTTTCATTCCATGAATATTTTATATTTTCCCAAGTAAATTTTGCTACTTGAATTTTATTGTCTTTTGACAATTCAACTTCAATTTTATCATCTGTAATATTGCATATTTTAGCAATTTTCCCGTTATAATATTTTTTCTCTTTATCATTTTTAATAAACATCACTTGCGCACCTACTTTTAATCTTAAATTCAGTTCAGTAGGCAGATTGGTTTCAGGAAAGTTGTCAGTAATTTCACCTTTAAAAATCTTTAATTCAGTTTTAAGTTCTTCTAATTTTATTATGTTTGTGTTTTCAACTATATTATTGTGTGTTGCTAATGTAATATAGTTTTCATTATCATTTGGAGTAAAATTTGGGTTAAGTTTAGAATTAAGTAAACTTAAATCATTTGGTACAATTTGGTTTACTCTTATACGGTTTAATAAATCAATAAATTTAGGGTCGGATTGTCGGTATATCTTTTTCAGTTCAATATAAACAGGTTTGTTGTTTTGTATTACCTTTGAATTAAAAAAATAAAATGAATTTTGATAGAACTGACTTAAAATGTTTTTATCATCAGGATTGACAACAGGTGGTAGTTGAAATGTGTCTCCAATAAGCAATACTTGAACACCTCCAAAAACTTCATAATAATTACCTCTAAATACACGGAGAAGTTTATCTACCACATCAAGTAAATCGCAGCGAACCATTGAAATTTCGTCAATTATAAGCAGTTCTAACTTATTAATTATATTACGTTTATCATTATTATACTTGAACTGATCGTAAACGGTACTCTTATCGCTATCGTCTGATTCAGCTTTAATTCTCAAACGTTTATCGTTAGGAACATAAATGCTTGGTTTTATTTGAAAAAAAGAGTGGATGGTTTGACCTCCAGCGTTAATGGCTGCAACACCTGTGGGAGCAAGAATAATAGTTTGTTTGGTAGTTATTTTACTAATATATTTTAAAAATGTTGTTTTACCAGTACCTGCTTTTCCAGTAAGATAAATAAGCTTTGGACCGTACTTTATAAGTTCCACCGCATTGTAAAATTCTTCATTTGTTTCATCTAATATAAAGTCGTCAAAGCTTGTTTTCATTGTTTAAATTGAAGTTAAAATATATTTACTGTTTAATAACATTATTTTCTAAAATAATTTCAGCAACTTGTAGGATTTTATATTGATTTATTAACTTACATTTTATGGTTTGACAAGTTTTTAAATCATAGTTTTTAACTATATTAGGAGGAACAAGTATTTTGGGAAGAATATTTGGAAATTTTTCATTTTTATGTGAAGTAAATAAACCAATTACATTGCCATTTTTGTCTGGTTTAATTTCTACTATTTCACCTTCGAAAATTTCATTTATGTATTTAAAGCTATCATTATAACTATTTCTTATCATCCATTTATTTTTAACATCTTTTGCAATAAAATCTTGAAACCAATAAAGAATATCAAACAACAAATAAATACAACTGCGATATAAATAGTCAGATTTTGCATTATTTTTATATGAATCAACATTATATATTAAATCATTCTTAGCATGAGATTCATCTTGCAAAATATCAAATAATTTACTTATATTATTGAATATTAATTTAATATGATATTTATTTCTAAAATCATTATCAAATTCAAACATATCTTGAGGATATTTTGTAGAGTTATATTTTGTAGGACCTATTAAAAGATTCATTGCCTTTGTATGTGGCTTAGCTTTATATTCTATTGGTATATTATTCGGTTTATCTTTAAATTTTTCGGGTATTATTTCGGATGGTTCTGCAATAAATTCTTTAGGTACTATTTCTAATTCAAACAATTTATCAAAAAGTTTTTCAATTATTTTTCTAATATCATTAAAATTTTGATTCACTGGTTCAATTTTATGACTGCCCATTTGTTTTATAAAATGAACTAATTTTTGAAATATTGTATTATCCTCTACTTCAAAAGAAGCTTTTCCTAATACATCATCATAACAAACTTTTAATAATTCTAAATACTCATTTTTAAGTAAATTTTTAAATTCAGCAGATTCATTTAACGCATCGATTTTGTTTTTAAGTTGATATTCGGGTTGATTGTTTACTGATGTTTTAATATCATTAAATAACTGCTCTTGATCATTAACCTTTATATAATATTTTTTGTTATTTGCTTCAAGTAAATTTGTTTCATTAGTAACACCTTCTTGACGAGTATAAACAAACCAAGGAATATTTTTATACTTCTCATTGGTAGTTATATGATTTAATGAAAATTCTATCGGTTTAACTTTTTCTCTACCATCTTGTTCAGTACCAGCAACTTGATCTTTTTTATTAAAAAACAAAAAATCTAACACTATGGCGTTGTATTTCAAAATTTCGTCACCCATATTTTTAAATTCTTCATACGATTTTATACATTCAAATTTAATACCATTTATGTCTGCATCAATTTTAAAATCCTCATATTCTTCATGTTCATCATCTATCCAAAGCACTTTAATTTTATTCATAAGATATTTTTTTTATTTAACCCAACTTGCAACAAATTCACCAAAATTGTTAAAGAAATCATAAATTTT
>JASGCW010000238.1 GCA_030053945.1 Limnohabitans sp. | reverse complement strand
GTTTGGTTATTTTTGTTATAATTTACGATTTTTTCAAAGAACTAATCTAAAGGATACACAGATAAAAAATAACATGATAAAATATAAATTTCAATATTTATTTCCGCAAAGCGGATAATTTCACAATTAATTTTCTAAAAAACTGAATATAAAATCTGTGCATCTATGGTTATTTCTTCAAATTTCTTTAAATATTTTTAAAAGCGAATGCCCTGTTTCATCAATTCATTTTTACCTCGCTGTTAAATATCATTGTAATCCAAGTAGCAACTCATTTAGCTCTTCTTTTTTCTCTTTTGAAACAGGAATTCGCATATTATTTTCCATTTCGATATATGTCCCTTCTTTTTTCACTACTTTTTGAAGGTACTTTAAATTAACTAGATAGGAACGATGTGGTTTATAAAATAAGTCTTTGCTTTCCAACAAATCCGAAAAAAACTTCATCGGCTTGCTAATCAAAATTTTTCGGTTTTGAGTAAGATGAAAATTAGTGTACATCCCTTCGGCTTCTAGGACAAATATTTCTTCTAGTTTTACAAACAAAATTCCATCTTCAACAGGCAAAGCAAGTTTGCTGAATTTATCAGAAGCTAGGCTATTCTTTAGTTCTAACAAACGTTGTTGCAACTGGTTCTGAGTTAAAGACTTTTGTGCTTTTATCAAAGCTTCTTTAACCTTATTAGGTCGTAGTGGCTTGAGTAAATAGTCTATAGCTGAAAATTCAAAGGCTTTGATTGCATATTCACTATAGGCCGTAGTAAAAATTATTTCAAAATTTACAGATTCTACCGGTATGAAATCAAACAATTCTAAACCCGAATGTTGTGGCATTTCGATATCTAAAAACAACACATCGATGGTTTCTTTTTTCAAAATCTCTATTCCAGACAAGAGATTATCTGCTTCAAATATTTGTTCGACATCGCTACAATATTCTACTAAAATAGATTTCAGTACTGATCTAGCTTTGTTCTCGTCATCAATTATTACTACTCTCATTTTTTAAATAATGGGTATGGTTAATTTTACCAAAGTTCCTGAATTTTGATTAGAAGCATCTATCAAATCAATAATTTGAGCTCCTATTTTATCTTTCGAATTGGAATTAAGCAATTCTAAACGGGTTTTATTTGCTTCCGAAGCAAATGATTTATGCTTACTATTTGCCTTTATTTTTGCACTTGCCTCTCTACCTATCCCGTTATCTTCAATTTCGCATTCAAGAATTTTATCATTATGCTGAGTAAATTTTATGATTAACTTCTTTATGCCTTTTTTGTGTAACAACCCGTGTTTTAAAGCATTTTCCACATAAGGCTGAATCAAAAATGAAGGAATTGAAATTGATTTATCTAGTACTTTAGCAGTATTCACTTCATAAACAAAATCATCTTCAAAACGCACTTTTTCTAATTTTAAATACAGTTCCAACAATTCGATTTCTTCTTGTAAAGAAATTTTATCTTCTTGACTATGATCTAAATAACCTCGCATCAAATCAGCAAAATCACCTAAATAATCTGACGCTAACTCTTTTTGATTCAGCAATATAAAATCTTGAATACTATTTAATGCATTGAATACAAAATGTGGATTCATTTGTGATTTAAGCGCTTTTAATTGCGAACGGTTAAGTTCTTGTTTAAATCGTTCTTGCTCTAGTTCTTGCTGCTGCTGTTGCATTAAATAATTTACTCTTCGATTGTAAATAAAATAGCCTAACAATCCTAAAAGTACCATCAACGTGAAAAGAAATAGTTTACTTTTCCAGAAAACCTCATTTATTACAAATTGACAACTTGTTATCGTTCCATAATCCGTTTCAAATGCTGCTCTAATTTTAAACGTATAATTGCCTGGAGGCAGTTTTTGATATAAAATTTTATCGGAAGAAAAATAACCAGTATGCCATTTATTCTCATACCCTTCGAGAATGTAGTTGTATTTTAATTTATCTCGATATTGATGTGAAATTGCCGAAACATAAAACTCTAAAGTGTTTTCATTGTAAGCAAATGATTTTTGATTTATATCTACCACAGCCCCATTTACTGCTAATTGAGTAATTTTTACATTTGGAATATCCTTTGTTTTACTTAGATAACTAAAATTAATCTTTTGTAATCCTTTAGCTGTAATTAAATATACTGTTCCATTAAAAACATCAAAATCAATAATCGCATTAGAGATCAGTCCATCTACCTTTGTAAAATTCAAAAAATGCTTCGTTTTTAAATCATATTGTTGTAAACCTTGGTGATGAGAGATATAAACATAATTGCTATCCTTGATTACTTTTATAGGTTTATTTGTAAGCAATCCGTTTTGAGTTGTAAACTTTCTAACTAATTTTCCATATTTATAAATCAACAATCCCGAATTACAAGGCACCCACACCTCATCATTAACTTCTATTATATGGGTACTAAAAACAGGTTGCGATTGAAAATTAATTTTCTGGAATGAAGCATTATTATTTTCTCTCATTTCTAATCCTGAAGACGAAGCAATCCAAAATCGACCATCTGTTTCCTGAACTATTCCATACGACCTGTAAGTGTAATCTTGTGGTATAGGTTGCGATTTTAAATTAGGCAACAAAAACAAACCTTCACGTGTGGTAAACCAATATTGATGATTTTTAAAAATCACATCATATTTATTATACTGATGTGCTGCAATTTGCTGAAATTTAGAATCAAATACTAATCCGTTAATAAAAAATGAATTTGTGTTTGAATCAAATTTTAAAAACTCAACACGACCTAATCCTTCTTTTACTTTTTGGATTTTATCATTCTGCAATCTATAAACAATTCCATTCGAACCTCCAAAATAAATAGCATTATCATCGTGTGTGATACGAAGTAAATCTTCATCTTTAATATTAGCCACATTTGAATAATCTTCTAGATTAAGATTTGGAATCAATATGATTCCCTTTCCAAAAGTAGTAAGCCAAATATTACCTTGATTGTCTTCTAAATGGCCCGAAATAAAATAGTTTTTCAACAATTTTTGTCCTCCAAACAATTTTTCACCCTCTGGTTTAAAAGCATAAACCCCATTTTTTGAACTAGCAAACCAAACAATTTTTTTTCTTTGAGAAATTAAAGGATGAAAAACTTCACCTTTTTCTTGTTCAATATAGACCACTTCATTAAAATCCGATTTATGTTGAATTAAATTTTGAGCTCGAGTAGCAATTGAAAAATTGATATTCCCTTTTCCTAAAGAAAACGGTTTAAACATATTATAATACTCTTTAGCAATGGTTCCCCAGTGCAAAAGTTTGTTATTTTTCCATAAGAAAAGTTTATTATTTTCTGAAAAATACACGGTATTATCCACATCATTAGCTATACAAGCTGCATAACCTGTTGTATAGGTATAAATTTGCTTGGCTATCTTT
>JASGCW010000237.1 GCA_030053945.1 Limnohabitans sp. | reverse complement strand
TTTTTTTACCACAAAAACCACAAAGAGTTTATAGTATTCTTATATGTGCTATGTGGCTTATATGGTTCAATTCTTTTTTTACCACAAAGTACACAGAGAACACAAAGAGTTTGTAGTATTCTTATATGTACTATGTGACTTATATGGTTCATTTTTAGTATTATTCCTCTTAATTAGGACGATAATGATACTCGTTTTCATTGATAGTGTTGCCTTGATGGTCTTTGACAGATTCTAATCTATTAAAACTATCGTAGGTATAGGTTACTTTATTTCCTTTAGCGTCTGTAATGGTGCTTACTCCTACAAGCGGCTTATGCGTATAGGTAGTTACCATTGCAGCAGGTAAATTAGTTCGTAATGAATTTAAAGCTACAATTAGTGCATTTTCATCAGTTCCATTAGAAAGGGTTTGCAAATTTGAAACGTACGATTGCACTTGTGCATAGCTGGCATTTTCTATCTTAGCAATAGGCACGGTTTGATTATATCCCCAAATCACCGCTACAGGAATACCCCCTTCTGGAGTGTATTGCGTTACATTACCCTTGTCGTCATAACTATTGTAGGTAATTTTAGTTTCAGGTGTTTGTGTTCCTTTAGCAGCTAAAATAGTTTTAGGTAATAATAAATTATTTGTAGTAGCATCTTTAGCATACACCGTTTCTTGTTTAGAAAGGAGTTGACCATTTTTTAAGGTTTGGGTTTCGAGAGGAACACCAACAATATTGGCTGCTTTTAACTCATTTACAAAAGGTTTCGTTGCCATTTGTGAGTCTTGAGGGTAGAAATAATTAGTTTCTTTAAAGTTATTATTGTCAAAATAAGTTTTCTCATTCTTAAGTAGATGATTGGAATTGTATAAAAACTGCGTTTTAGTTTCAATTGGGTTACTATTAAAAAAGTTTACATTTTTCACCTCTAATGGTAAATAAGAATATTCTTTAAAAGAATATGGATAAGTGTTAAACTCTGAAATACTTGAAAACTCAGTTAGTTGATAATTATCAGACATAACGCCTAAACTGCCAGGGTTTTGAATATATCCAAGATTAAGAACTGGTCTAAAAATTTTTAAACCATTAATTTTTCTATCACTATCGTTTATAGTTAGATAGGAAGTATTTACTGATTTAATGCATTTAGATAAGTTATCATAAGTTTTGTCATCAATTTTTTTTCCAAGACTAATATATGTATTGTCCAAGGGCAGATTGATTAATCCATCAATAGGTCTTCCTAAACCTTGAATATCACCTGTGAATTTATGAACAATGTAACCTTTATTATTATTTAATGAACTGAATTTTTCTGTAACTTGAGAATAAATAACTGGATTACCATTATAATTAGCAAACGGTAAACAACTCTGACCAACTATATTCTCGTATTTCCAAGTTTCGGATAAACCATAGCCGTTCTCCACCTGCATTGCATTTGGACTTGTCAAATTGATGGTGGTGGTGTATTTTTTTATAGTAGTAAAAGCTGAAGTACCACTAGTGGTTCCATCATCCTTTACATAGGAGAACTCTCTAGAAATAGTTGAACTATTATCTGTTAATGTAGTTACTTTTTTTATTCTTAATCCTCCTATTTCTGTGTTAACTACTACAGTATCGTCGTAATCAACACTAAAGGAAGCAAAAGATTCTCCCTCTATCATATTTGACACTTCTAAGGATAAAATAATTTCTCCAGGTTCGCAATCTATATATAGTAATTTAGCAACTGGAATACCTGGCAAGTTAAAATCTCTAAATGAATAGATATCGTATTCGTTGTAATTACGTAAATTATTATTTTGACAGTCTAAAACTTTAAAATTTTCTGAATTATTTCTTCTCATCGTTACTCGAGCAATTGCTTCGCCATTATGAACACGAGTAACATCAGAATTCGCAACTAGGAGTAGTTTTATTGTTTGTTTAAAAGGAATATTTATTCTCCTTTCTAAATTAAAACTCTGAAAATTATTACTCCTATATGAACGAGCTGTTAGCTCACTATGTTTTTGAAATTCAGTTTTACTACAATCTAGAATTACATTTGTCTGGTCAGTTAAAGCTTCATTCTGTTCATACTCAATAATTGATTTGCCTTTGGTAGGATACTTAATTGTTTTTAATGCTCCTATAAGGGTCGCATCTAAATTTAATGAATGGTTGCCAGTTAAATATGAGGAGTTGTTTTTCCCGTTATAATAACCCCAATAATCATTTGAAAAAATATCTGTTTCACTAGGAAATTCGCCATAATAATCAAATTCACCAATATTGATTGTACTTGCGTTTGATATTTTATTTACTTTTAAAAGTAGCTTTTTTTCGCTACTATATAGAAATTGATATTTTTCAACTATTTGATCTTGATTGTTTTTAACAACTATATATTCTAATCGACTGTCTTGACTATCTATATTGTTATCGTATAAAAATTCAATTCTACCATCAATAAACTTTATATCTTTAATTTGATTGTAGCTTATAAATGAATCATTTTGCTGTAAACTTGTTCCAGTTATTCCAGATGGAGGTCTTTTATCGTTAAATACACACCTCTTTAGTGTATTAGTATAAGATCTAACGTTTCTATATTTAGGTGTATATGAAAAAAGTATAGAGGATTTCGTTTTGGTAATTATTTCGGTTAAATTATAACCTGAATTAGCGATATCTACCAGTAAACTCGATCCTTGATTTTCTGTTTTTTCAACTAAACCAAATTTGTAGAAATTGCCTAAATCATCTGTAATATCAAAAAAAGGTTCTAAATTGTTATATCCTAGTTTTACTGTATTATTTGATTTAGGTAAGCAAAATGCTTTTGCATTTTCATCTAAGTAAAATGAGAAACCAAGTTTACCAACATTAACAACAAATTTATCAGGTTCATTATCAATTTGACCTTCATCGCTTAAACGAAGATAAAGTTTTGTTCTTTCAATTGCTTGTGAGGGAGATAATTGATTGTACCATCTACCTGTTAGATATGGGATTAAATTGTCATTAGCAGTATTTTGATAACCTCTTGCACTAAAATCACATAACCCTCTTACTTGAGTTGAAATATATCCAGATGTGTTTATACTCCATCCATAACCAACATTGCTAGGAATATCTTCTGGACGATATCCATTATAATTATACGATAACTGGATTGGATACTCAAAGTCTCCAACCTTTATAGTATATATAGGGATTGTGTAATTAATTTTTCCAGTACATAAATCTATGGGTATTTCACCATATTGACCTAGGCTTGCTGCTTGTGGAGAAACGGGAAAGATTTTATTAATTGATGCATTTTCATTCGTTTGAGCTATGCTATTAATTGAGCAGCAAACTAATCCAATTATAAGATAATATATTTTCTTTCTCATTACTTCTTAATTACTTTAATCGATTCTTCGTTAGTATTTGTTTTGAT
>JASGCW010000236.1:260-3431 GCA_030053945.1 Limnohabitans sp. | reverse complement strand
TTCAAAATTTATGGAACGCTATCAACAAAAATGCTTTCTATGTTTTAGAAACGTTAACCGAAGAACAGGAAAGCCAACTGATACAAAACATCAAAAAGCAAATTGAAGAAGTTCCCATTACTGAAATTTTGTTGCAGACCATTCGTGCTGAACTGAACGTAAACAAAATTGGCGAACAAGGAGCAATTGCAGAAAAACTAACCGACACAGTTTCATACAAAAGCAAGGTTGATTATTTGGAATTAGTTCGCACCTTATCAAACAATACCAAAACACCTATTTCATTTTTTGTAAAAGTTTTCAATGCATTGAGTGATGATTTCAAAACCAAAATGCTTTGCAATAATCCTGAACAAGCTCAAAGAGAGATTTCCGAGATAATCAACAAGAACTTAATTGCAATGCTCAAAGCAAACATTAAGTATGACGGCATTAACGGAACAGGTCTGCCAAATGTGTTCAAGTCCGAAAAAGGAAAAACATTCTTAGACAAAGGAAGCGTTGGCAAATTCCAAAAAGAAATTACAGGCGATTTCAATTTAAAAACTAAATGGGTATTTGAAGAAGTGATTGAATATGACAGTGATTTTGAATTAGAAATTGTGGAGCAAGACCCCGACATTGAGAGCATTGAAATATTCGGCAAACTTCCACGCCTGAAAATCAAAACACCATTAGGAGATTACAACCCCGACTTTTGCTATGCTATCAAAAGCACCGAAGGCAATAAAGTATTCCTTGTGGTGGAAGCCAAAGGCTATAATTTGCTTACTGATGTTCCTGAGAAAGAACAAATTAAAATTGACTTTGCTAAAAAGTATTTTGAGGCATTGGCAGAACATTACAAAAACGAAAAGATTAAAATTTTATTTAAAGAACGCATCAATAAAACGCAATTAGCGGCATTGATTAAGTCTGAACCGTAAGTCTAAACCACGATTTTAACAAGATTTGCAAGATTTGCAAGATTTATTTTAACTTATACATCTTATAAATCTTGCATAAATCAAGCTTAAAGACAATTTAACACCATTATAATATGACAAAACAAGATTTTATAAAAGCAGGATTTACAGTGGTTGGCACAGAAAACAACGAAAATAAACTATTGAGTTTTCTGAAAGAGAATTACCCCAACGTAATACGTGACAACGAAGTAAACATAGAGGAACTAAAAACCGTTTTGGGTTTACCTATTGATGAAAAGGTAAACGGTTACGGATTAAATTTTGTAGGCAGAAACTTTGCCCGGGCGAAATATGCTCAAAAGACAGAAAAAGAACTACGCCTTAATAGGTCATTGAGCGTAGCCGAAATGACTACCCAAAACTTATTGCTAAAAGGCGACAACCTCGACAGTCTTAAAATTCTAAAAAACCATTACAGCGGTAAAATTAAGTGCATCTACATTGACCCACCTTACAATACTACAAACGATGAATTTGTTTACCCCGATAAATTTGACAAAGAAGAAGCCGAAGTACTTGGTTTCGCAAACCTAAGCGAAAGCGATTTTGCAAGGATGGATTTTAGTTTTAAAACTAAAAAGAGTCATAACGGATGGTTGGCTTTTATGTATCCTCGTTTATTGTTGGCAAGAGACCTTTTGAGCAAAGAAGGTGCAATTTTTATAAGCATTGACGATAATGAACAAGCAAACCTAAAACTACTTTGTGATGATGTTTTTGGGGAGGAGAATTTTGTGGCGGAGTTTGTTTGGAGTACAAAAAAAGCAGCTCAAGGAATGAATACACAAAATATGATTGTTGCTAATCATGAATACATTCTGGTGTATAGCAAAAGTAGAGAAAATTTTAAATTCCTTGGTCTGAAACGATTAGAAGATACTTTTTCTAATCCTGACAATGATACAAGAGGTTTATGGAAAAGACAATATTTACAAAGACTTGGCCAAGGCTTGCCTGTTAGAAAAATTGTAGACCCCAAAACAAAAAAAGAGTATTCCTTTGAAACTCCTTATGCTCAAAAAAAACTTGAACAGTGGATCATAGAAAATCGTATTTTATTTCCTAAAAATGGTGTGGGCTATCCAGCTAGAAAGGAGTTTTTAAATGAATATGAAAACAATCAACAACTTGTAACTAATTTAGGATTATTTCCTACAAAATCGACTACTGAAAAACTGTATCATTTATTTGATGGGCATAAAATTTTTACTAACCCAAAGCCCGATAGTTTACTTAAATTTCTTCTTGAGGTAACCATGAATACCCCCGACTCCATCATCCTAGACTTCTTCGCGGGTAGTGGTACCACAGGACACGCCGTAATGCAACTCAATGCCGAAGATGGTGGCAACCGAAAATTTATTTTATGCCAAATAGATGAACCCATCAACAAAGACAAGCCGGCTTACAAATTTTGTAAAGATAACAAGCTCCCGCCAGTAATTTCAAGCATCACAATTGAGCGTCTCAAACGGGCAGGAGAAGGTCTAAACCAAGATTTTATCAAGAAACAACAAGATGAACAAGATTTATTTAATCAAGGTAATCAAGCAAATTCTAAAAATCAAGGTTCAGACAATAATCCCGAAAATCTTGATAAAATCAAAGTTAAGACGCTTGATATTGGTTTCAAAGTATTTGACAGTGTAGAAGCTCCAAAATTGAAAGTGGATGAAACAGGACAAATATCAATAACTAAAAATGAAACCGATGCTTTGAGTCGCATTTACAATATGATTTTCACCGTTGGTTTAGATGAGCCAACACAAGTTCCCGAAGAAGTGGTAAAAGATTGCATTTATAAAATTGGAAATAATTATTACCTAAGCAATAGCGAAAAAATAAAAAAAGATGAGTATTCAAATTTATTTAAAAACATTCGCAATGAAAATAATCAAGGTAAAGTATTTATTGATGGTTGGACAGCCAGTTTAAACGGTACTTTGCAGAACTATAAAGAAGATGTAAAAATTGTTTTTTAGTAAAATGGAACCACATAGCAACATAGAAAAAAACTATGTCCCTATGTGGTTAAAAACTCTAAAAAATCCCACCATTTTAACGGCGAGATTTTTTTTATTATAGTTTCTATAAAAATTTTTAAGAGAAAATTTGACTTCAAAACGAGATAGTTTCACTTTTTCGTTTGATAGTTTCACTTTTTCGTTTGATAGTTTCACTTTTTCGTTTGATAGTTTCACTT
>JASGCW010000236.1:0-160 GCA_030053945.1 Limnohabitans sp. | reverse complement strand
TTTCGTTCGGTAGTTTCGCTTTTTCGTTCGGTAGTTTCACTTTTTCGTTTGATAGTTTCACTTTTTCGTGAAAAAAACTATGTCCCTATGTGGTTAAAAACATAAAACATTATGAAGATAATGTTTGCCTAAGGGGAGTAAATTAAGAGGGGTTCTAAAA
>JASGCW010000086.1 GCA_030053945.1 Limnohabitans sp. | reverse complement strand
AATCGAATCTTTCTAATATTTTAGTTCTAGATTCGTGTATTCGTGGCAAAAAAAATGAGTGTTTGTAGGCTGAATAGTTACAATGGTAATAAGAAAAAAAAATGTAATAATAAATTAATTGTGGTCTCTATTTTTAAATGTCTTTAAGTTGGTTTCTTGAGTTTATGAACAAGCCCTAATTATATTTAAATTTGTATCTAAGATGGTGTATGCGTCTTTAGGGAATATAGGATTAGATGGTTTGAAGGCTGAAGAGGAGGTGGAAGTAGAGAAATTTTATTAGAGATTTATTTAAAAATGATTAAATTACTCTGTGAAACTTTGTGCCATCTTTGTGTGACTCTGTGTAACAGCTATTTCACAGAGATGTATAAAGAATTATAGAGAAACACAAAAAAATAATGAGAAACAACAACCTCGATATCCTCAAAGTAGTAATGGCATTTCTTGTAGTCGCATTACATATTTTTCCAGTTTCTAAAATTGAAGGAGTGGAGGGATTTATTTCTTTTGAAATAGCCAGTGGGATTACTCGTATTGCAGTGCCTACTTTTTTCTTAATTTCAGGATATTTTCTCCGGAATAAACTAAATGATATGGCATACTTATGGAAATATGCTAAAAGAATTTTGTTGCTTTATATAATTTGGCAGCTCATTTATTTGCCTGATTTGATTCGTTTTTACAATCTAGATTGGTTTTCAAAAACGAGTATGCTTTTAAAACTTTTCTATGGTTACTGGCACTTATGGTATTTGTTAGCTACAGTGATTTCTGTTGGATTGCTTTTTGTTTCTAGAAATTTTTCGGTCAAAGTAAAATCAAGTATAGCTTTTATACTTTTGTTTTTTGGCTATTTGTTCCAAATCGGAATTCAGTCAAATTTTATTCATAATTTAGATCTTCAGTTTTTATATGAAATCATTGGTACCACACGTAATTTTTTATTTTTTGGTTTCCCAATGATGCTTATAGGTACATTATATGATAATTGGAAAGAACCAATTTCAAAAATAAACTGGTTGCTTACTCCTCTGTGGTTGTTACTTTTGGTTGAAGTTGGGTTTTATTATAAGTATGAAGTCAAAGCAATGGATTTCTTGTTTGTGCTACCGTTTCTGAGTATGCTGACATTTTATTGGGTAAACGAATCAAAATCAGTAACTGTACAAACAATACATCCAACATTGTCATTGGGTGTGTATTTGTGCCATCCTTATGCTATTAGGATTGTTAATGAGTTTTTCCCTGAAAAAGGATTTTACGATTGGTTATTAAAATTTCCAATTATCTGTTTAGTAGCGGTTGTGTTATGGTGGCTGGTGGAACAGGTTAATAAACGATTTGCATATTTTTATTAATTATTTCGTAACTATTCAGCCATTTATTTTTTTAAACCGTGAATTTGCTTCGCCTGTTCACTTCGTTTGTCACAAATTTGCACAAATCTTCACCGTAATGTAACCGAATAGAAAACGTTTTATTTAAATAAGGCTTGTTGATAAACTCAAGAAACTAACTTAAAGTCACTTAAAGATAAAGTAACAATTAATTTATACTGCATTCTTTTTTATTACCGTTAAGAGATTAAGGAAAATTAAGAATCACAGTGTGATTAGCTATTATGTAAACTTAATTATCTTAATTCCTTAATGGTTAATTTTTTCAAAGTTATGCAAGGTTTTTCAAACCTTTTTTCATTTTTTCTTGCGCCAAGACTATAAATTGCTATCTTATCCCTTATTGTAAAAGGGTTTTTAGTTTTTCAGCAGACCCTAAATAAACACAAATAACCGAGTTTTAGCACGGTTCACAATTAGTGTAATTTAAGCGTAAGCTTATTTTCAATATAATAATTCGTGCATATTTGTGTAATTCCTGTCAAAAAAGAATGAGTGTTTGTAGGCTGAATAGTTACATTATTTCAAAATCTCTTCAAAAAAAACTTTCATTGCTTGCCAAGAGCGCTTAGCCGCTTTTTCGTTATAAGCAGCACCTTTACTTTTGTCATTACCAGCGTCTTTATGTGTAAAAGCGTGGACTGCATCAGCATAATAGACCATTTGCCAATCAGCGTTTGCTTTACGCATTTCATCTTGGAAAGCTTTTATGTCTGTTTCAGAAACAAAAAAATCATCAGCACCGTGTAATACTAATACTTTTGGTTTTATAGCTTCAATGGTTCTTGAAGCATCACGTCCTAATCCTCCGTGAAAAGAAACCACACCTTGAACATTCATATTACTTCGGGCTGCTTCAATAGCACCTGTTCCGCCAAAACAATAGCCAATAACAGCAATTTTATCAGGGTTTGCACCTGCTTTTACTAATTGGTCAAGAGCTAGTTGAATCCTTTTCTGGTATTCTTTATAATTCGATTTGTAATATCCCGCTTGCTGACCAGCTTCTTTAGTGTCTTTCGGTCTTTTGTCTATTCCATAAATGTCAGCTACAAAGGCAATATATCCTAATTTGGCTAACTCCATAGCGTTTTCTTTGGCATTTGTATCAACACCCATCCAAGCAGGTAAAACTAAAACGCCAGCCTTGTTTTTTAATACATTCTTAGGAGTAGCTAAATGTCCTTGTAGTTTTTGATTATTGTCTGTATAATCAATACTTTTTAATTGCGCTTGAATCAATGTTGGTGTTATGATAGATAAGAAGATAAAAAATGGTTTCATAATTTAAAAAATAAGATAAGTTTTTTTAAAAAAAAGTGTTGTAAAGATATTATAATTAAATTTTTTTTACTAACTTAAATCTTGAATTTTAAATGATTATTTATGGAGAAAAGAAAATTACGCGCTTTCTTTGTTGGTGTATTTATTTTAAATTTCACTAATATTTTTTGTCAAGAAATTAACCCTAAAACTGAAAAAAAGTCAGATCAAGTAGAGGAACAAATTAAGACTAATGAAAAAATGAATTCAAATCAAAGGATATTATTGAAATATGATATTTCTAGATTTAATTCGACAGCAATTATAAGAAAGAAATTATATTGCTAACCCTTATTTTGTTTTTAATGAAGGACTGTCATAAATTGAGTTGTCTTAAATGAAAATTAATTAATTCTAAGCTATGTTTATTAGGTGTTTAATAAATTAAGCAGATTAAAAAAACAAAGCATAAATTGCAAAATATAGATGAATTCCAATATTTAAATGATTTAAAAATCAAACAATGTAAATTGTGCTATGTTTTAAAAATTTGAGATAATTATTTTTTGACAGTTTTTCTTTATCCGAAAATAAACTTTCCTTTTGTGGCATCAAAGGTAATATCGTCATCAGTGAATAATGAATTAAAAACTTCTTTTTCAATGAGCGAACAAGGTTGGCTTTGTATAATAAAATCAGAGGTCATAACAACCATTTCATCACTTAATTGGATAGCTAAATCAATGTCGTGGGTAGAAAATAGAATACACTTTTGGGTTTCGTTAGCTAATTTTTTTAAAAGTTTAAAGAGAGAAACTTTATGGTGTAAATCCAGATGAGTAGTTGGCTCGTCTAAAATTATTATAGATGTATCTTGCGCCAATGCTCTTGCTACTAATGCTTTTTGTAATTGCCCGTCGCTAATTTCGTAGTGTTTTTTATGTTGGATTGCAGTGATTTCGGTTAATGATAATGCCTCGTCTATTTTGTTGCGATCGTCTTGAGTTAGTTTTCCTACCCAGTTCGTATAGGGTTGACGACCTAATGCTACCAATTCATAAACGCTAAGGTTGCTAGGTGGAAGTTTCTCTGTTAGTACCACACTTAGATTTTGGGCTAATTCTACAGAGGAAAATTTCTGAATATTTTTGCCTTTTAGTAAAACTTCTCCAGCAAGTGGCGCTTGAATCGCAGTTAGTGTTCTAAGAAGTGTCGATTTTCCTATTCCGTTAGCTCCAATAAGTGTCGTAAGCTTCCCGACTTGAAAATTCAAATTCAAATTTGTAGCAATGCAATTTTTAGTGTTTTGGTTTGTATATCCTACACTGAGTTGCTGAGTTTCAAGTACAATTGAATTTTCCATTAGTTAAAGGTACGTTTTTTTACTAATAACCAAACGACAATAGGAGCACCTATGATTGAAGTAACCGCATTGATAGGAATAGCTACTTCAAAACCTTGAGAAACGATATCACAAATAAGCATAATGCAAACTCCTGTTAATAGGGTAGTTATAAAAAGGTATAAATGTTGGCTTCCTTGAAATACAATTTTAGCAATATGCGGAATGGCAAAACCAATAAAAGCAATTGGGCCTACAAAGGCGGTAATTACACCTGTGAGTACGCTTGTAATGAGAATGATTTGATTCAAAGTCTTTTTGTAAGGCACGCCAAGACTTTTAGCATAATTTTCTCCTAAAAGAAGAGCATCCAAATTTTTAAGCAAACGTAAAGTATAAATGAGAGTTATTCCACAAACGATTATGATGAAACTTAAAGTTTTCCAACTGACACTGCCTAAATTTCCCATTGACCAAATGGTGAATTTTTGTAGTTGTTCGGCAGAAGAAAAATAGCTTAAGATATTGATAATTGAACTTGTAAAGTGACTAAACATTAATCCTATTACTAAGATTGACATTGTGTTTTTTATTTTTTGAGCGGTTAAAAGAACAGCTATTAAAACCAAAAGTGAACCAGCGATAGAAGCTATAACAATTCCGTAGGAAGAAGTAAAAATAGGAATCAAATATTGGGGTAAGAAGCTACTTCCCATAATTACTAAAGCAACCATCAAGCTAGAACCTGAACTCAAGCCAAGTATATAAGGTCCTGCCAATGGATTTCGAAACAAGGTTTGCATTAACAATCCGCAAACTGGAAGTGTAATTCCTACAAGTATTGCAACGATGGCTTTAGGTAATCTGAAATTTAATATAATATATTCCCAAGTAGATTTTGACGCACCATTACCTATTAAAATATTGAAAGTGTCATTCACGGGAATGCGTACAGAACCCAAGCATAAATCTAAAATAAAAAGAATTATGCAAAAAAGAATAATGACTAATATGCGCTGTTTGTTTTTCAAAACGTTTATTCAATAGGAGTGGCAAAGGTAAGTTGATAATTGGGTAATAATTCTGGATGAAATATCTTGATATAATCTTTTAAAATCTTATCAGGCTGACTTGGAGATAATTCGAAGAAAATCACACCGCCAGTTGGTCCTTTTTGAGCCTCAAAGGTAAATACTTTCTTTTCTTTATAGGCTTTGAATTGTGAATAATGAGTATTTGATTCACCAAAAGCTTTCCAATTGGTTATGCTTCCTGTTGCAATCCAAATGCTTGCACTCTGCCCTTTTTCAAAAACTTGTTCAAAAGTAAGTGGTTCGCTTCCTGAACCTTTTAAGTTATTCCAAAGATAATCTCCTTGTGCGTCTTTTATAAATTGGCCAATCCAGCTATCACCTTTAGCCATATACCATTGGTCTTGATACATTGTGCCATACATCACGGTAGGTTTTGTTTTTGTGTTTTGAACCAATTGAATTGCTTCCTGATAGTTTTTCTTGATTTGTTCAAAATAAATTTTAGCTTCTTTTTCTTTTCCTAACAAAGCACCAAAAAATTTTATCCATTCGGCTTTTCCTAATGGGGTTTGTTCCATCCAATCGGCTTGAATTAACACAGGAATTCCAGTTTTTTCGATCTGATTTAGTGTAGGATTATTGCCATCTACTCCAAAAGTGACTAGAGCACTAGGTGATAAATCAATAACTTGTTCGATGTTAATTTTTTCGTTCTCACCTATATTTTTGACTTTGCCTTCGGCTATGAGTTGACGTGTTTTTGGAGATGAAATATAATCGGTATGTGGAAAACCAATTAATTTATTTTCTGCTCCTAATATTTCCAAGAAAGGAATGTTCGTTGTCGAAGTTACTATTATGTTTTTTAAAGGAACTTGTATCTTTTGATATTGTTGTAAACTATCTGGTATTTGGGCATTTTCTTTTGCTAAAACATAGATAAAAGATTTTTGAGCATTAGGCCAAGGGGTGGTTACTTTTACTATAGTATAATCTGTATATTCATAAATAGCTAAACCACTAGCATCAGTAATACTATTTTTGTTTTCCGAAGAAATTAAATTTTTAGATTCGTTTTTTTTACATTGGATAGTTATTAGTAGAATAAATGTGAATGAGATATAACGAAGTAATTTTAGCATAGTTTATTCTTTAGTTATTTTAGTCCTTTTAATAAAGGACAAAGATAAAGTTTTAAATATCTTTACACTCAAAAAAAAGTAATGTTATACCTTATCACAGGAGGAGAGCGTTCAGGAAAAAGTTCGTATGCTCAAAACTTAGCACAAGAATTAGCGTCAAATCCTATATATGTAGCCACAGCTCGCAAATGGGATGGTGATTTTCAAAAACGTATTGATAGACATCAAAGTGAACGCGACGAACGTTGGATAAATATTGAAGAAGAAAAAAATATAGGCAATATCGATTTTTCTGGAAAAGTTGCTATGATTGATTGTGTGACTTTATGGTTAACCAATTTTTTTGTAGATACAAAAAATGATATTGAGCAATGTTTAGAGCAAGCAAAAGCCGAAATTGAAAAAATAATTGCTCAAAAAGATATTACCGTAATCATCATAACAAATGAAATAGGAATGGGAGTACACGCCCATACCGAAGTAGGTAGAAAATTTACCGAACTCCAAGGTTGGATGAATCAATTTATTGCAAAAAAAGCCGATAAGGTTATTTTGATGGTTTCTGGAATTCCTGTGGCTATAAAAGGATAGATATGAAAACAATAATATCCTGGAGTGGAGGCAAAGACAGTTGCTTTGCAACTATGAAAGCTATCGAAAACGGTTATAAACCAACTGTTCTCTTAAATATGATGAACGAAAATGGAAAAGTTTCTCGTTCGCACGGATTAACCGAGTTTATCTTAAATCAGCATTCTGAAAATTTAGAAATTCCTTTACTAACAGTTCCCACTACTTGGAATGAATACGAACAAAAGTATATTGAAACTTTGCAACAGTTAAAATCGAATTATGATGTTCAAGCAGTTGTTTTTGGTGATATAGATTTAGAACCTCATCGAGAATGGGAAGAAAAAGTTTGTAAAGCAACACATTTAAAAGCGGTTTTACCTCTCTGGCAACAAAATCGTTTGGAATTAGTGAAGGAAATGATTGCCGAAGGGATTATTTGTAAAATAGTTTCTTGTAATACACTGATGGGAATTGATTTTTTAGGCGAAATTCTAACTTTAGAGTTAGTAGAAAAATTAATCGCACTTAATATTGATCCTTGTGGTGAAAATGGCGAGTTTCATACAGTTGTAGTAAACTGTCCATTATTTAACCAACCAATTATTTTACCCGAATACACAAAAGTAGTTTATAACGATTATTGTTTTTTAGTTTGGAAATAGAAATGAATATTAGTACACAATTACAACAGAAAATAGATACAAAAACGAAGCCCTTAGGATCTTTGGGACAATTAGAAAAAATTGCATTTCAAATAGGGAGCATATTTCAAACGTTAACCCCCGAGATTAGAAAACCGTGTATGCTTGTTTTTGCGGCAGATCACGGCATCGCAAAGGAAGGAGTGAGTGCTTATCCAGCTGAGGTAACACCGCAAATGGTATTAAACTTTGTCAATGGAGGAGCGGCAATTAACGTGTTTTGTCGTCAAAACGGATTAGAACTTAAAGTCATAGACGCAGGTGTTAATTTTGATTTTGAAACTCAACTCCCTATTGTTCATCAAAAAATAGGGAAGGCGACAAAATCATTTCTAAACCAACCAGCAATGACGCAAGAACAATTTCAAGAATGTTTGAAAAAAGGAGGCGAAATCTTACAAGGACTATTTGAGCAAGGCTCTAACTGCGTTGGTTTTGGAGAAATGGGTATAGGAAATACAGCCACTTCGTCTGTGTTAATGAGTATTCTTACAGGAATTCCTATCGAGGAATGTGTAGGAAGTGGAACAGGGGTATTAAATGCTGCCTTAGAAAAGAAAGTCTCGATACTAAAAAGTGCTTTAGAAAATTATAAAGGGGATGATTATATTCCTTTAAAATTAATCTATTTCGGCGGATTTGAAATTTTTCAAATGGCTGGAGGAATGCTAAAAGCATTTGAAAATAATATGCTAATCTTAGTCGATGGTTTTATAAGTAGCGTGGCATTTTTAGTTGCACATTACTTTAATCCAGAGATTGTTAAAAATGCTATCTTTTGCCATTGTTCCCAAGAAAAAGCGCATAAATCTATATTGGAATATCTAAAAGTTAAACCCGTTTTAGATTTAGGCTTGCGATTAGGAGAAGGTACAGGTGTTGCCTTAGCTTTTCCCATACTAAAAAGCGCAGTGACGTTTCTAAATGAAATGGCTAGTTTTGAAGAAGCAGGTGTATCAAATAAGGAGTGAGTGCAATTTAATGCTTATTTTTAGGATCAATTTAATATAAAAAAGATTTTAAAATCTGTGAATCTGTGGTTTTTTGGAGAGTACTTAAAAATAACCACAGATACACAGATTAAAATAACCTATAGAATATAAATTTTTAATATTTATTTCCGCTAAGCGGACAATTTAATAATTAATTTACTAGAAAATGATTATAAAATCTGTGTATCTGTGGTTATTTCTCCAAAATTTTTTAAATATTTTTAAATTCGAATGCAGTCAATTACACAATGCTTTGCGGACTTAGCTATAACTATAGCTTCCTCTGCGGTAAATGATGAAATGATTTTTAACTGTTGAATCATAAACGAATAATTAAGGTCAGCTGAAACTAAAGCCCTTTTGCAATAAGTAATAGGATGTCAATTTGTAATCTTAGTGAAAAAAATGAAAAAAGGCTTAAAAACCTTGTATATCTTTGAAAAAATAAATCATTAAGGAATTAAGATAATTAAGTTTACAAAATGGTTAATCACAAAGTGATTCTTAATATTCCTGAATCTCTTAATGGTAATAAGAAAAAAGAATGTAATAATTAATTGTGAATCTATCTTAAATTTCTTGAAGTTGGTGTCTTGAGCTTATCAGCAAGCCCTAATTGTTTCTTTTTAGATCACATAGTAGCCAAAAAAATGAAAAAACAAATTGATATTTTCTTTACTGCATTAATGTTTTACACCCGAATTCCGTGTCCAAAACATATCAATCACCAACCTGATTACCTCAATAAAGCAACGCGTTATTTTCCGTTAATTGGGTGGATAGTAGGAACTATTTCTTTTTTGTTTTTTTTAGGGGCCAATTTTCTTTTTAGTAATTCGGTAGCTGCTTTATTTTCGATTATTGCAGGTATATTAACCACAGGAGCATTTCACGAAGATGGTTTTGCAGATGTTTGTGATGGTTTTGGTGGAGGTTGGACCAAAGAGAAGATTTTAAAAATTATGAAAGACAGTGCCATTGGTGCTTATGGTGCTATCGGGATTATACTGTTGTTGTTGCTTAAATTTTTGATTCTGTCCGAAATTTTTAATTACTCCTTGCTCCCGTTTGAAAATAAAACCTTGTTTTTTGGTTTCTTATTTATTGTTTATCATAGCATTAGTAGGGCTAATGCAATTTCATTATCATTTACGTTGACGTATGTTCGTGAAGATGAATTAAGTAAAGCAAAACCAATCGCAAAAGCTTATAGTTTCGTTGAGGTTTTTGGGGTGATGTTCTTTGGTTTGTTACCCTTATTGTTGTTTAGTTTTACCTATAGTTTTCTTTTTTTACTAATCATTCCTGTTTTAGTAGTGGTTAGATTTTTTTTAGGAAGATATTTTGTCAAATGGATAGGTGGTTATACAGGTGACTGTTTAGGGGCATTAGAGCAAGTGAGTGAGGTGTTTACATTGTTATCTATTTTAGCTATATGCAAGTTTATTTAGTTCGTCATACCGAAACCGTTTGTCCTAAAGGAGTTTGTTACGGACAAAGTGATGTAGATTTAAAAGAGGACTATATACAAGAATTTGAGAAGATAAAAGAGCAATTGCCTAAAGACGCTATAGTTTTTTCAAGTCCTTTAAAACGGTGTAAGTTATTGGCTGGTTATTTGTATTCAGAAGAAGAGATTATATATGATTCTCGACTAATGGAGATGAATTTTGGTTCTTGGGAATTAAAAGCTTGGGATGAAATTCCAGAAGAGGAATTAAACCCTTGGATGAGCGATTTTGTGTCTGTCAGAGTTCCTGAGGGTGAATCTTTTGAGGAATTATATAGTCGAGTAGTTGAGTTTTGGAAATCAATTTTGAATCAATCGTATAATAAACCTATAGTAATTATTACCCATGCGGGCGTAATAAGAAGTTTACTTTGTTGCTTGAATACTATTTCTTTAAAAAATGCGTTTAATACCAAAATAAATTTTGGTGAGTCAATTTTTCTCAATTTATAGTTTTATTAATCATTTTTTATAATTTAAGAATATTGCAGGTTGATTGTGATATCTTTATTTTTTATAGTTTTTTTATAGTTTTACTTAAAAAAATCACTTTTTGTTAGTGAGATTATATAAAATTGATAAATTTGTATCCCCCAAAATCAAGAAAAATCAAAACAGTAACCTATGAAAAAAGCATTAATGTTTTTAATGTTTGCTGCTATAAATGTAGCAAATTCCTTCGCTTTTCAAGTTCAATCGGATAAAGCGAAAGAGAAAAAGACTATTGTTAATAAAGCAACAAAAAAGTTAAATCCTAAATCAGCACTAACCGCTAAAAAGGAGTATTCCCCAAAACAATTTAAAAAAGGAATTGTCCAGCATTCTAAGAGTTCTTCTAAAACTTTGGATTCTGTAAACAAATTGCGCAACAGATATTCTTTTGTTTTATCACATCACCCAATGAGAAAATCAATGAAATTGACTAAAGGTGATAGAAAGAAATTGTGTCTGACTCCTAATAAATATTATGAGCAAGAATGGCTTTATACAATGAATCCTGTTTCAGAAAGACCTGAGCCAGAAGAAGTTTTAAAGCTTCAAGCAAAATTGGATGAAGTACAGCTTGCTAATAAAGCACCTGGAGAAGACATTTCTAATCCGTGGGAGGAAAGAGGACCTAATAATGTAGGAGGTAGAACAAGAGTTTTAAAATTCGCTCCTGGATCATTGACTAGAGTTTTTGCTGGTGGTGTAAGTGGTGGACTTTGGGTAAATAATGATATCACAAATGCTGCTTCACAATGGCAAAGGGTGAATGGAGTTCCAAGTAATATGGCCGTATCTTGTATGACTATAGATCCTAATAATAACCAAATTATGTACATAGGTACAGGTGAAGTTTATACTTGGGGATCTGTAAATGGTAATGGTGTTTATAAATCAACCGATGGAGGTAATAATTGGGTTCAAATTTTTGGAGCACCTGGTGCTAATGTTCAAAATAATTTTGTGTATATTCAAGATATAGTCGCATGGAATAATCCTGTAACAAATCAAACGGAAGTTTATTTTGGAGCAGATGCAATGAATTATTCAGAAGCCGTAGCTGCTGGTCCTGGTTGGGCTTGGTTAGGATTAAATACCACTGGGCTTTACAAATCAACAGATGGAGGTAATAACTTTGTTAGACAAAATTTAGCGGTACTTAAAAATGCAGCAAATCAATTTTATGCACCTAACAAATTTGCAGTAGGTTCCGATAATAAATTATGGATGGGTACAAAATATTCATACCCTACAGGAGCCTTAGGAGGTATGCTTTTTTCTACTACCGATGGTGCAGCTTGGAATCTAGTTAGGGATTTTGGTACTCGAGGGCGTGTAGAAATTGTTGCTTCAAGACAAACGGCTAATAAATTATATGTTCTTTTGGAAGATAGAGTTTCGGCTACAAAAGCTAGAGTAAAAGTTACTAACGACGGATTCGTTGCAAATAATGTGGATGTAACAAATATGACGAGTATCGGAAGGCAGCCAGCTCCTGCATCAGATTTTACTAGAGGACAAAGTTTTTATGACTTAATGATTGGAATAGACCCTAACGATGATAGGATTGTTTATGTAGCAGGTATAGAAATTTTCAAGACTACTAATAGCGGAACAGCTTGGACACAATTAACAGATTGGACTGGTAATAACGGAACATTAGATGGTGTACATTCTGACCATCATTGTATGGCATTTGCAAATTCTAATAGAATGGTTTTTGGGTGTGATGGAGGAGTTTATTATAGTAACGATTCAGGAACAACAATTACTGCAAGGAATTCGGGTTATAATGTGACACAGTTTTACAAAGCTTCTATAAATCAAACAGGGGCTAATCAAAAACTACTTGCTGGCGCACAAGATAATGGTACCCAACTTATTAATAATGCGCCAGCTGGGATTTCAGGTTCTGCCGAAATAAATGGAGGTGATGGATGTTGGAATTTTATTGATACTGGTGATCAATTTATGATTAGTTCTTATGTGTATAATGTTTATAGTTATCATGATATGAATGGGAATTGGATTTATGATATTGATAATGATTTAAATACTGGTGACTTTGTGAATCAATGTGGATTAGATAGCGCAAATAATATTTTATATACTAACGGGACAAATGGTGCAACTTATCAAATTAAACGTCATACTTTAGGCGCAGCTAGTGTAACTGCTACAACTACAATATCAAATGCTTTGCTGAATAATATACCAACGTTTTTTAGAAATGATCCTAATACTCCAACAACCTTATTTGTAGGTACTGCAACTGGAAGATTGTTAAGAGTTAGAAATGCAAATGGAGGCGCACCTGTATGGGCATCTATAGGAGACGCATCTTGGGTGGGAGCTATTTCAGATATTCGTATTGGAGCAACATCAAATGATATTTTTGTGACCTTCCATAATTATGGAGTTGTAAGCGTGTGGTATTCAGCAGATGGTGGAACAACTTGGCAAAATAAAGAAGGGGATTTACCTAATATGCCAGTAAAATGTATTTTACAAAATCCTCTTAATTTAAATGAAGTTATTGTAGGAACAGAATTAGGAGTTTGGAGAACATCAAATTTCTCAAATGCTGCACCTAACTGGTTTAGATCATACAATGGTATGAGTGATGTAAAAGTATTATCATTTGATTATAGAGCTACAGATAGAACAATACTTGCAGGTACTTTTGGTAGAGGAATGTTTACAGGTAAGTTTTGGGTTTGCGGAGATGTAACAACTACTTGGAATGGAGCTGCTTGGTCTAATGGCGCACCAGACAAGACTAAAGCTGTAATTATGAATGGTAATTACAATACCGCTGTAAATGGTAGTTTTGAAACTTGTTCTATGACCGTAAATAGTAACTTTACAGTAAATGTAGCAGCAAATAATTATATTCAAATTACTACAGATCTTACTGTCAATGCTAATGCTACACTTACTATCGCAAATACAGGTTCGTTAGTGATGCTTGAAGATACTGGAGTGGTGACAAATAACGGGACTATTAATGTTCAAAAAACGACTTCAAATCTTGAAAAGTTCGATTATGTATATTGGTCTTCACCAGTGCAAAACATAACAGTGGCTAGCGTATTTAGTGCTTGGGTTAATAGTAGAACATATTCGTATAATGGAGCTAACTTTTCAGATCTTACAGGTCCTACAGGAACAGGAGCACCTGACGGATTTGATGATAATAAGGACGATTGGCAATTAGCAGCGCAAAGTAGTGTTCTAGGACAAGGAAAAGGTTATGCTGTAATGGCTCCAACATCTGGTGTTTTCCCAAGAACCGAAAGTGTTACTTTTACAGGTAAAATTAATAATGGTGTTATTTCTTTACCATTAACATTAAGTGCTAATGCAGCAAATGCAAATGATGATTGGAATTTAGTAGGAAATCCTTATCCTTCTTCTATAAAAGCTAATGACTTCATTAACTTGAATACTAATATATCAGGAACTTTGTATTTTTGGACTCACGTTGAAAATATAAGTGGAACTAATCCTGGACCAGATGTGTTAAATTTTAGCCCTAGAGATTATGCTATGTATAATCTTTCAGGAGGTACACAGAGTCTTTCTAATAGTGCAGTTCCAAATGGGTTTATTGCATCAGGTCAGTCTTTCTTTGTTGAAGCAGTAACAGCAACAAATGTTACTTTTAATAATAGTTTAAGAAGTAAAGATTATTCTAATTCTCAGTTTTTCAGAACTAAAAATCCAAATTCTTCTGTAGATGTGAAAGATCGTTTTTGGATTAACTTAAAAGATAAGAATGGAGCTTTCTCTCAACAGTTAATAGGTTATTTTAAAGAAGCTTCTAATGCTTTTGACAGAGGTTATGACGGAATAAAGCCATTGATAGGAAATACAGTTTCTTTTTACTCGATACTAGATAATGAACATTATGGTATTCAGGGTAAAGGTGAGTTTACAGCAGAAGACAGCGTTAAACTTGGTTATAATGTTACCTCAAGAGGAGATTATTATATAGATTTAACTAGTAAAGAAGGGATTTTTGATACTCAAGATGTTTATTTACTTGATAAAACTACTGGGTTTACATACAACTTAAAAAATGGACAATACAATTTCTCTTCAGAAGCAGGGAATTTTGAAGATAGATTTGAAATTGTATATAAACCAGTAACACAATCTTTAAATATTGTAAAAGGAATTGTTATTTATCCAGTTAATAATAGTATAAATGTTAAGAGTAGCGAGTCTAAAATAGAATCGATTACTGTATATGATGTTTTAGGTAAAAATATCTTTAGTAAAGAAGGTATAAATCAAAATGATTATTCTTTTTCAAATATAATAAGGACAAATAGTGTTAAAATAGTTACCGTTATTTTACAAAATGGAGAGACGGTTACTAAGAAAATTGTTTATTAAGAATAACGCTTTTTAAAATATAAGGCTGTCCGAATTTTTTTCGGGCAGCCTTTTTTTTAAAATATTTGGACTTTTGAGAAAGTTTTCAAATGCATAAATCTTAGAGTTATACGGAAATGACAATTTAAATAGACCAATTTAATCGATCAAAAATATAACT
>JASGCW010000085.1 GCA_030053945.1 Limnohabitans sp. | reverse complement strand
CTTAAAACTATCAAAAAATTAAAATATAGAATTTTTTTTTCATAAATTAGCGCACTAAAAACAAACTTATAATGCTATGAGAACTTCCAAAATATTGTCTTTTATTTTATTGTTAACTGTATTAAGTGCTTGTAAATCAAAACCTGTAATCACAGATAAAGATTTATCTACAAACAAGCCTAAAGAATACACTTATTCTGGAAAAATAAACAGTAAAGAAGTTAAATATTTTGCTAAAAAATTAGAAGCTAAAAAAGAAGAGATAACTAATGAAAAGTTATACTCATTCATAAAAAGCTGGGAACACACAACTTACCTTTTTGGTGGTATGGACAAAAACGGCATTGATTGTTCTGCAATCACACAACGCCTTTTTAATTATGTTTATGAAGTACAACTTCCTAGAACATCTTTAGAAATGTACCATGACAAAAGATTTAAAAATGTTAAAAACCCAGAAGAAGGCGACTTAGTTTTTTTCAAAATAGATGATGACAAAGAAGTTTCACACGTAGGTGTTTACTTAAAAAACGAGTATTTTTTCTCTTCGAGTGTTGTTGATGGATGTAACATTTCGACCCTTAAAAAGAAATATTGGCAAAAATTCTATGTTGGTGCAAAACGCTTAAAATCGTAACTATGACTGACTTTGTAGTAAATCACAAAAGTTATAGTGATGCTGATTTAAAAGCTGAGATTGTTTATCTAGCATTATTAGCCAATCAAAACAGCGCCTACGATATTAATGTAAACTTCAAAGGGGCTTTTTACAGAGGCTTTAGAAAAGATAAGCTTGATATCAATTTTGATCCTGTAAAAAAAGACAGAATCAACTTAGATATTAGCCGGAATGGTTTTTATGACATATTACCTGAAAGTTTTTCTCATAATAACCTCGAAAAAACAAAAGGACTAGACCCTATTGATGAATTTAAACTAAGAAAAAAAGAAGAAAAAGAAACAAGGCATTTCTTCAATCCTCTAGAGAATGAATTCTTTCAAGCATTGACCGAAATAGAGAATCACGAATCTTTATTTATGTCAAATTTAAATGCTAATCAGCTAGCTTCTATAATTAGAGAAATACTAGCTATAGATAGCGATTTGATTCCGAATAAATATATTGTAAAAATGTTTTTTCATTTATTGAAATTCAATGATTCAAAAGCTCAAAACATTGAAACAATATGTGATATTTTAGAGAACATAATAGACGAAAAGGTAAAATTTAGAATCACTAATCAAGAAATTAATGATTCTATGTCCAGCCAAGAAGAAGAGTGTTTTTCAATTTTGGGGATGAATACGACACTTACAAGTTCGCAAAAATCCTATCTAAAAAAGATACACTTTGAAATTGGTCCTTTGAAAAATTCTGAAATGGTAGAAGATTTTTTTGAAGAAAAAAAGATGAATCAATTTTTAAATTCATTTTTTAATCTATTTTTACCATTACACATTTCATATGAATATGAAGTAGGTCTAAATTTAGACGATACAATGTTCGAAATGGGCAATGAAAATTATAGATCTAGGTTGGGAATATCAACAATGATTTAATTGTATAAGTAAAACAAACTAAAATTAATTTTAATGAAAAGATTGCTTTCTCATTTCAATGGAGGAATTTCATTGGTGTATTTTTTAATAATTATTACCATTGCAGTACTAATTACTATTTTATTAAGTTCTAAAATTTCTGGGTTAAAAAAAGACAAAAAGAAATTTTACATCTACACCGCTATACAAGCCTTAATTTTACTTATTTTTTCAAGTATTTTATACAACCTTAAAGACACTAGTTTAACACAGCGCTTTATTTCGTTTCAAGTATATTTTACGATTGCAGGTTCAGCCCATTTTTACCTTACAAGAAATTATTTCAAAAAATTTGAAATCACTAAAGATTATTTTGAGGTAATCGTTGCGATGATTGTAACACTGTTTCTAGCTGCTATTTTAGTTGTTGTATTGCCTTTCTTTAATCAGCAGGCTTACATTTTACATTTCTCGACCACATTGTTATTCTTTATATTACCAACATTGTTGTATCAGTTATTTGAAGCTTCTATATCTATTCCTGCAAAGCTTTTCAAACGTTGGTTTTATCCTTTAAACTCAAAATACCCTACACCTCAAGCAACTGAGATGACTAATATTATCATCTTAAACTTAGTATTTCATAAAAAGAAAGATGACAAACAAATCATCAACTTTAAAGTTAAAGCCCCTAAAGCATTTGATTTTGGAAAATTATTCTATTTTTTCATAAATGACTATAACGATAAAAATCCAAATGCTAAAATTGACTTTTTAGATGGTAATGACCAACCCTACGGATGGTATTTTCACACTAAACCAACATGGTATGGATCAACAGTTCATATAGATCCAGACGTTTCAATAGACTCAAATAACATTAAAGATAATTCAACAATCATCTGTCAAAGAATCTAAGTATTATGATCGAAAACATTAAATATTTCCCAGTAAATTGGGTTGAAGGTATGAAAATCAATAAAAATCATTTTATTGACCTTCAATCTTTCGTTGAAGATTTTGTACGTGATGCAAGAAATCAAGTAACAAACGAACTAAACTATGGTTTGCTAACTCCAGCAAACACAACTCCTTTTGTGTATTCTGTAACCATTGATGCTCATAACGAGCTAAGTGTTGACATTAAAACATTGAAAGCATTAACTCCAGGTGGTGGAAGAATTGAAATTTCAGATTACACCAATCCATTTCATCAAAAATTAGTTTTAACTGATTTTCTTCAATCAGAAAACACACATTTCTTGATGCTGAATGTAAGTCCTGCTGAAAGAATCCCTCTAGGAGAACAAAATATGGAAGAAATCCCTCCAAGATTCCCATACACTACTCCTAAATATTTCTTGACCACACTAACAGAGTCTGAAGTTAATTCAAACAGAGTTGGGTCAATGCAAATGCCTATCGCTAAATTCAGAATTGCTGAAGGCAAGGTTGAAATTTCAGGTTCATACATACCACCTTGTACCTATATCAATAATAATGATTCACTTCGATTGTTATTTGAAAAACAAGATAATTTTTTCAAACAATTAGAGTTTTATTGTATCCAAATTATACAAAAAATAAAGTATAGAAATTCTTCAGAAGATGAGAATGTTATTGCAAATATGACAATTCAAATGTGTGATAGAATTTTAAACTACGTTGAAAAAGAAATCACTACAAATAAATGGAAACGTTACCAATTAACCCCATTTGACTTGTTAGTTTCTATCGTTAACCTAGCAAGAACTGTAAAGAACGGATTTGATTGTTTTTCAGGAGATGGTAAAGAAACATTATTCAATTATTATTCAGAGTGGACGGATACAAAATCTGGTGATTACGAAAAATTATTATTGGATACTATCAATATCGAATTCAAAAACTTTGACGTAGAATCTACAGTAAATCAATCGATTTTATTTATTGATAAAATTGAAAAATTATTTACAATTTTAAATCAATTAGACTACATCGGTAGAAAAAAAGATACTGGAATTTTTGTTAATGAAAATGTCCTAAAAACTGACAAATTAGATTCAACTATATTCAAATCAGAAGAAACTAAAGAAAAAACACAATCAAGTAATTCACCATCATTTTTAGCAGACTAATCCTATGGAAATTTTAAATAAAAAAGAAAGACTATCAGCATTTGGCCTATTCCTTTTATTGTTCTTCATATCAACAGGAATTTTTATATATGCCATTTTTTTCAACTATAAACTTCCTTTGAAAGAAAATGAAGTTCTTAAAGCTGAAAATGAGAGAATGAAAGTTCAAATGAACTACCAAAAGAAGTTTTCAACTGAATTTGAAAATATTGGTAAATTAATAGACTCGTTACAAAAAAATCCTGAGCGTTTTACTTATATAGAAAGCACTATTAGTAACAAACTTGGTGAATTAACTAAAGAAATTCCTCAAGATACGACGGGTTCAAAGTTCTACGAAAGAGCAATTCTAAACGTTCAAGATTTAGTGAGTGCTAAAAAGTTAACATTAAAAGACAATGATAGCCAATCGACCATTACTCAATTAACAAACGAGAAGAAAGAACTAGAAAAAGAATTAAAAGATTTATATCTAAAAATTCAGCTTCAAGCAGCTGGTGGAAACTAAGACTTCTAATAAACATACTAACTAAACTAAAAACATCTAGATGATTACTGAAGAAATCGAACAACTTATATATGTTGCAAAGCAATTTGCTAAGAGTAATTTAAACCCCAAATATACCGCAGCACATTTATTAAAGGCCCTTTTAAATCCGCAGTTTGATTTTCTAAAAACTTTAGATTCAAAAGGAGTAGATGTTTTTTACTTAGACGAATGGGCAGAAGTACGCATTTCGCAACTTCCTAAAAACTCTAAACCCGCTGATGACCCACAAGCAGATCATTCGGCAATTATTGTTTTAGAAGAAGCAAATGACTATGCAGAAAAAAGAGGCATTCCTGTATCTTATGAAGTAATTATTGTAATTTTAGTTACCCCTGGTATTGGATTTACACACGACCAACTAAAATCGCTTGGTTTTACGCCTCAGCAAATGGAAAATTTATTGTTTTCGGACAATAATCAAAATCAAAACAGCCTGCCTTTAGCGAACAATAACACTATTGTTCCTAAAAGTAACACCAGTATTCTGGAGAAATATTGTGTAAATAAAATTTCTCAGAACAATACAAACAAACCTATAATAGGTAGAGAAAACGATTTAAAAACGATTACAGAAATCATCAATAGAAAGTTAAAACCTCACGTTTTAGTTATTGGTGAACCTGGAGTAGGGAAATCTACCCTTATTGAAGCATTTTGCAATGCAGTTTCTAACAAATCTTCTTTAAAAGCATTGCATAATGCAAGCATTTATGAAGTAAAATTAGGGAATTTGTTTGCAGGAGCATCTTACAAAGGCGAAATTGAAGATAGACTAACAAAAGTTTTTGAACAATTAAAAAAATTCGAAAACCCTATTCTTATTATAGATGACATTCACGAATTATTTGACTCGGGTCAAAGTAATATCTCTAGTGTAATAAAGTCAGAATTAAGTCAAAGTATCATCACCTTTATAGGAATTACAACTGTTGAGAAACACAGAAAAACAGTAGGTAAAGATGATGCTATAGCAAGACGATTTGAAATTTTAGAAATCGAAGAACCTACTCAAGATACCGCTTTCAAAATGATTCATAGTATCATTGAAGACTATGAAAAACACCACAATTTAACCATTGATGAAGATAGCATAAAAGAAGCCATTAGAGTTTCTAAACGCTATTTGAAAGAAAAATCATTACCTGATTCTGCCATTGACTTAATTGACAGAACAATGTCAACCCTAAAAGTGGCAAAAGAAGCAATGAAGGTAGAGAAACCAGTTCTTTCTGCTCAGTTAGAAGCAATCGCTAATCCTACCGAAGAAAACAGTGAAGAATTAGACATCATTCACGGTAAGATTATTTCAATTTTAGGAAAAGTATTCGAAATTGGAGATAGTACTTCAAAAACATACGATGCCTTACCTAATGCACAAGACAAGAAAAACTATTTAGACAACCTTTTAGTTAAGCTAAACGAATTAGAACAACAAGAGGACAAAGTAGATAAATCACACCTTACTGCAGTAGTATCTGCCATTACTGGAATTCCAGCGGGCAAAGTTAAATCGGACGAAAGAGAAAAACTTTTAGACATCGAAAACACCCTAAAAAGAAGAGTAATTGGACAAGATTATGCTGTAAAAATAGTATCCGATTCTATCTTAGAATCTCGCTCTGGACTTACAAAACCAGGTCAGCCTATCGGATCCTTCTTTTTCTTAGGCCCTACAGGAACTGGAAAAACAGAATTAGCAAAATCGATGGCAGATTTCTTATTTGGAGATGAAACTGCAATAATCCGTTTTGATATGTCTGAATTTAAGGAAGAACATTCGGCAGCATTATTATATGGAGCACCTCCTGGATACGTAGGATATGAAGAAGGTGGTTTGTTAGTAAACAAAATCAGACAAAAACCTTACTCAATCGTACTTTTTGACGAGATTGAAAAAGCACATAAATCTGTATTTGATGTATTTCTTCAAATTTTAGATGAAGGAAAATTACACGACCGTTTAGGTAAAGAAGGAGATTTCTCTAACTCGGTTATTTTATTTACTTCAAATATTGGTTCAGACTTTATTGTCAAATCATTTGAAAGTGGTGAAATACCAAAATCAAACGATTTGATAAAAATCATGGCAAACTATTTCCGCCCTGAGTTCTTAGGTCGTTTAACAGAAATCGTTCCTTTTGCTCCTATTGCAGCAGAAAATGTGGCAAGAATTTTTGATATTCACTTGAAAAAAGAACTTTTAGAGCTATTAGAAAAAATCGAAATTTCATTAGAAATTGATGCAGAAAACAAACAAAAAATAGCTTTATTAGGTTTTAGTAGTGAATATGGCGCACGTCCTATAAAAGGAAATATCAGAAACTATTTAAAACGTCCATTATCCAGAATGATTATTTCTAACGAAATTATGAAAGGAGATACCATCACTGCGGTACTAGATGACAATAACGACATACAGTTTACTAAAATATGAGTTACTCGTACTACAAAATACCCTTTAGTTTCAAAAAGCTAACCTCTGGTGGTGAAGCTGAAAAAATTACGATAGATGAATCTATCGCTCAATTTATTTCGGTAATTATGACTACGGTTTTTGGCGAATATAAGTACGATGAAGAATTTGGCACCATCATATGGGATACCGATTTTAATTTTTTAGCCAACGTTAATTTGCTGAAAGAACAAATTAAAGATTCCATATTTGAAAAAATAAATCAATACGAAAAACGAATTGGCATTACAAATGTACAACTCGTAGTGGTGGAAGACACCTTGAGTAGTGATGTTAAGATTAGAGTAAAAAAAAGATTAGATGTCTTAATACACGGTATTGTAAGACAAACTAATCAACCTTATTATTTTAGGAGTTCTTATTATATGGCTCCATTTTCTTATAAATAAATCTAGATGAGTACATTATCAAAAGACCAAATAAAAGACCGACTATTACAGAGAGCCGCTAAACACTGGGGATACAACGACGTAGAACTAGAACACGTTTTTGACCCTATTGTTAGTCTGCTTTTTGATGTTTGCGCAAAAGAATTAGAAAAAATCTCTAATGAAGTACATTCTAGTAGAAGAAGAATGACGGAACGACTTGTTGAAATTTTGACACCATCTATTTCAACAAAAGCCTCTCCGGCAAGAGCTATTATGTCAGCATATCCTTCTGAAAATGAAGCTATATTAAGTAAATTTCATCAGTTTTACTACCAAAAAAAAGAGACCAATGTAAATAACCCAATCGAAAATAATTTGAAAAATTATTTCTTTGGTCCAACTTTACCTATCAAACTGACTCGAAATAAAATACAATATGTATTGCAACCCGAAGGTTTATACCAAAACCAAGAAGAGCAATACAAACCAGTTGTTTTAGCTAATAAATTTGAACAAAAATTACCACACAGTACGATGTGGTTAGCCATCAAACACGAGGGAGATAATGTGCTAAAAGATTTAATGTTCTACTTCTATTTTAAAAAAATAGAAAACAGAGAAATTTTTTATCATTTTTTACCTAAAACTAGTTGGTACATCAATGATCAAAAATTAGACATTAGCAAAGGGTACAACACTATAGATTCTTTTTATACAGAAAAAGAAAGAGATTTAACCAATCAGAATTTTTATCATTTAGAAAAAATAGAAGATCAAGTCAATCAATTTTACGAAAATAACTTCATAACCGTAAATGATACCATAGCACTTGAAGATTCTTCTTTTGCATTACCTAGTGAATTTAGCACTATTTTACCAGATAATGAGTTAAAAAAACTAGAACAAGAGCAACTAATTTGGATTAAAATTAAATTCTCTAATGTTATTAATGATGAGTTTTTAAGTAATATTTACTGTGCTAACAATTGTTTCCCTGTAGTAAATAAAAAATTAAATACATCACATAGTAACATTAATGATGCTTTAAATATTTTTCCGCTACATTACGAAAACAACGAATCGTTTCTTGAAATGTTTTCGGTTACAGATGATAAAAACAACGAGTTCGATATAGTAACCACTAACGAAGAACAAGAAGAAGCTAAAGATTTTGTTTTCTTGCGTTATGGTGGTGTAGCCCGTTTTGACCAAAGAAATGCTTCTGAAGAAATTCATTATCTTTTGGATTTAATTCGTGACGAAGCAGCTGCTTTTTCAAGATTAGGAACAGATTTTACTTCAAACAATCTGAAAGAAATCAACCAGATTATTGCTCGTTTCAGAAATAAAATACAAGAAATAGGTGCTGTTAATAACACTAAACCCTATTTGGTTTTTGAAACTAAAAACAAAAATGCAAAAGGAACTTTATTCTCTAAATACTGGACAACAACAGGTATTGCAGGGAATAAAATAAATGCCTTTTCAAAGCTTGGTCTTTTAAAAGGAGCCGATTTCGAATCGGGTTCACTGCTTTTATTAACCACTACGCAAGGAGGTCGAAACGAACTATCAAATCAAGAAAAAATATACGCTTATAGAGAAAACCTAATCTCTAATCAGCGTGTGGTAACACGACAAGACATTATTATCTTGTGCAAAAAACATTTTGGTGGTGCGATCAAAAAAATAACTATAGAAAATGGTATCCAAAACAGCTTAGAATCTCATATTGGATATACACCTACTATAGACATACTGTTGAAAAAAAATACAGATTTTGATTATACAGAAGACGAATGGGAATTCTTAAAACAAGAATTGAAAGTAAAAATTGAAAGTCGTGCGGTAACTGTTGTTCCTTTTAGAATATTCTTTTCTTAAAAACTAAGTCAAATGGAAAAAAGCAAAAATTCATACAAACGTTTTCCTATAGACAACAAAGTAACCCTAAAAATACTTGCAGAGAAAACAGGTATCGAAAAACAACAACTGATAGATTTTCATAACATTTTTGCTTCGCCAAAAGAACATATTAGTGAAGAGCATACTCCTAATCTAACCTTTTTATATGTTCCCCCTAATTTTCATTATCTCTATTCTGGATTATCTATAAACAGTGGGTTAAATCTCTTTTTATACAACAAACCTTCCATAGAAAGCAGTCAATACTTTGTGGAATATTTCAAAAAACAAGGTGAAAAACAAACCAGAATAAGTTTTGATGTACAAGTTCAGTATAAAAAAACGATAAATAATGAATTTCATCTTTTTGAAGTAAGTAAACTCACTCCTACTACACTAAATGGAGAAATTGAAGAAAATGATGTTCAAGAAATAAACGAGAAAATAAATAGTATCATTTATCCGTTACAAGTTATCACAAACGATAACGGAAGTTTTAAAGAAGTATTGTACCCTGATACAATAAAGAAACAATGGGATCAACTCAAAAAAGAGTTGCAAGAAGATTACAACGGTATTTGTTTTAATCACATCATTGATTACAATGACCAAATCCTAAAAGACAAAGACAAGTTTGTGGAAAGTTTTAAAGATTTTTGGTTACTCAAAACGCTCTTCCCTTCCATTTATAGTTTGTATAATTTTAATGGCGGGGTGTATGAAATGGTTGATTTTGAACTCATAAACGACGAACAACCATTACAATACAAAGTATTTAAAAGTTTTTCCAATATAGATACTACCGGAAATTTACTTAAATTTGACTATAAAGGAAATCTAACCGACAAAAGAAGTAGAATGGAATTAGAATGGCTGACAAATAATGCTGCCTTTCAAGACTACAACAATCTGGAGTCGAAAGGAATTTTTGAACAAAATGTGATTTGGGATAATGAAACTAAAAAAATAAAAGATATAAGTGTTCAAGCCATTTTAGAATTAGAAACGCCTATAGTGAATACGGTGAGTATTAGGGTTGTGGAGGGGTGACACTTCGAGAGCCTCAGTGTCCGTCCGTTCAGCAACCTTTTGGAAGATGGTGCTTCGACAAGCTCAGCAACCTTTGGAAGATGGGAGTTAGGAGTTAGGAGTTGGAAGATGGAAGATGGAAGATGGTGCTTCGACAAGCTCAGCAACCTTTGGGAGTTGGAAGATGGGAGTCTTGAAACTTCGGGATTAGAAACCTGAAACTTGAAACCTGAAACTTGAAACAAATAAACTAACAAACAAATAAACTAAAACAAAAAGCAATGAGTAGCAAACATGTAGTGGTACAGGGAGCCACAATAAAATGTGATTTTAGTGTAGAACCAAAAACCGATAAACTAAAAGTTAAATCGCAGTCTAAACATTATGCTAATGACAAAGACGGTAGCGAAAAACTCATTGCAACCGACAAAGAAATAGGGCAAACCTTAGAAAAAAATACCTTTGGAAAATGTAAAAAACAACCTAATGGATCTGGTGATTTTTTAGTATGCCAATGCGTAGTGCAAAAATGGAGTAACTTTTACGAAAAAGTAACCCTGAGCAATGGTGGCAAAATACTCACCGAAGATAGTAAAGGTACTTGTCCTATGGGTGCACCAGATTGTCTAAGCGTCGTAAAACACGGACAAACAGGCGAACCCACTAGCAAACAAGCTAAAGAAAACCCTAACAAAGACAATCCCGTAAACAACACGCAAAAAGCGACTGAAAAAACTGAACAAAATTCAGCTCCAGTTGTAGAATAAATATACAAGCCATGGCAAAAAAAGGAGTAAAATCAATCTCAGGATCTAGCATCATAAAAGCAGGTGAATGGACAGATTACAAAGTAACGAGTTGGTATGACGCAACACCTGCAAACGAGCGGAACGAAGCACACGTAAAATGGGTAGCATATCACGACAACAAAGGCAATTGGGAAAAAATCCTTGAAAAAGAACAAGGGAATTTTCGTTTTCAAGAAGGTGCTGTAGGAAACACCTATCTCATTGTGGCATATAGCCACGAACCAGAGCTTGACAATGCCAGTGCAATGAAAGTAAAAGTAGTTTCTGCTGAAAAACGAGAGGTTTTACGAGTAGAAATGACAGATATAAATGACAACAAACTCACTAAAGCCCTACCCTACGGACGCAAAGTAAAAGCAAAAGCATTTACCACAGGAATGGTAGGCGATAGGATTTTGTTTAAAATGTGGGAAGATGATGCAGAAGGCGGTGGACATAGTGAGGAAAACAAATATAACCTTGTCGCCCAAGCTATGGCAAAAGTAGGAGAAAAAGGCGTTGCTATTGTTGAGTTTACCCTAAAACCTGATTTTAAAGTTATCGCTAATGCCCACGCTGGCAAAGGAGGTGAAGGTAAAATACACGAATACTACGTTACAGCTATAGCCACAGACAAAACAAAATATGTTGCAGGAAGTAATTTTGATGTTTACTCAAAAGAAGAAATAGAAAAAGCTGAGAAAGACCAACTAACAGGCGGGCAAAAAAAGAATCCAAAAGTACCTACTAAAGAAGGTAAAATACAAAACAGTCCACCGCAACAACCAAAAGAACTACCACCCACGCAACAAAAAGGAGTAAAATATGTTTATTTTACTAATACTAAAAATCAAAAAATCACAACTAGTGCGTTTGGGGATACTATAAAAGTGCATATAGTATCCACAGGACTTAAAGGAAACGAGTTTGAATTAGAGTTATACGAAGACGATTATCCAGCTAGTAATGATACTTTATACAAAGGTAGACATACTATTACCACTGATGATTGCTTTGTAACCATACCACTAACCAAAGCTATGTATGACAAAGGCACAGGTCTAGAAATGGGTTCACAAGAATTATATGCAAAAGTTCGCATTCTTGACATTCCTCCCTATGTAGCAGGTAGCAAAGTAAAAGTGGAAGCGACAAGTTATGAACTTGATGTCCCTGATAATGTAACGAAGACTAAGGTGGAGGTGGCTGATGCGCCGAAGAAAGATGAATCAAGCACGAAAAAAGGTGAATGTTTTTGTAATAGAGATATAAAAGTCGAAGAACTCAAAAAAATGGTTACAGAAATTAGAGATAATACTTTTTATAATGGAAAAACCATTTCATTCTATCATGAAGATAAATTATTTTATCTATATTCAAAAGTACCCAAAAGTGATAGAACCTTTGAGAAGTTTGCAGAAGTTTTAAACAATGCTTTTAAAAAATATAATATTAATACTTGTGTAAGAAAGATACATTTTTTAGCAAATATGTATGTAGAAACAATGTATTTTACAGCAACTAGAGAAGGAAAAGGAACATCTGGATTTAGATATGATCCATACAGAGGTAGAGGTTTTCAACATTTGACTTGGGAAGATAACTACAAAAAATACTACAAAGAAACTGGAATTAACATTGTTGATAACTACGAAATGGTTGCGGATAATTTAGAAATAGCAGCTAATACAGGATGTTGGTATTGGGATAAAATGGGAATAAATACTTATGCTGACAAAGATAGTATTTTTGACACTTCAAGATTAATAAATTATCCTGGAGCAAAAAAATCAAGCAGTATTAATGGTTTTAAAGATAGAAATATTGCATACTTAAAGTTAAAAACAATTTTTGAATATCCCGCAAATTGTGTAAACGTAGTTGTCAAACCAAAAACAAAAGAATGTCAAAATTGTAAAACCGAACATTATGATTTAACAAATAAAGTTGCTTGGCAAACACAATTTGATTCAAAATGGGGAACAAAAAAACAACAAAATGTCGCATGTAAAAAAACATGTGATGACATTTTAAACAAAGTTGGCTTAAGAAGTACTATAAAAACTGAAAAATATCAAACAGCTTTAGAAAATGAAAACCATACTGCTCTAAACATAAACATAGATGAAGCAAAAAGAGGTGTAAAATATTTAGATTTACAATTAAAAGAAGGCAATCCGATACAAGTAGGTGTTGACCATGCATTAAACTATAAAGGAGGTACTTTAAATGAAGGTACAACAGATCATTTTATAATTATTGTAGGTAAAGGTTGTGATAATGGAAATATTTATTATAGGTTTTATGATGTGGGAACTTCTCATTTAAAATTAGGTGCTAGTGAAGAAAATAAATTATATTTAAACACTAGTAATTTTTCTTTGAAAGGTAAAACAAAATATAATGGTTCAACATACACAGTAACACAAATAAGGCATAATACAAAAATATAATTAAGATGAAGAAAATATTATCAACATTAATTATTGCTCTATTTTTTAATAGTTATTTATCCGCTCAATCAAATAAATATTCGAGTTTAATCGGTGAATGGATTAAAGTTATTTCAAAAAACAATGAATTCTATTTAGTTGATTGCGAAAACAAATCAAGTTTAATTTTAAAAAACAATTCAATTCTTGAGAAAGATGTTTTTGAAGACACCAATAATCAAATTTTCAAATGCATTGAAAAAGAAATCATTACAGTTTTCATTAATAAAGAAAATACGAATTATATAAAGATTAAGTGGTTTGATAAGAAAAAAAAAGTTATCAAAGTTCAAAATTCATCAGATAATTTTATCCCAAAATATTATATATTAAAGAGTAATATTAACTCTATAAAGAAAATAAAAGCTACTAAAGAAAATTGTTTAGAAGCAAGTAATGATTTTGGTGATGAGGTAAATGATACTTTCCAATATAAATCATTTAAAATAAATATTGAAAATTCAAATTGTATTAGTATAAGAGACAGTAAGGATAAAATTATATTTGAAGATTGTTACGAAAATTCAATCTTAAAATTCCGTCAACAATCAAATAAGATTTTACCTCTTACTATTATAAATGGAAACAAAAGTCTGGACTTAAATATCATTCAAGAAAACAATAAGTGGATTATATCAAATGCTATTTATTATAAAGGAAAGGATAAAATTAATATAAATTCTATTTGTGAACTTAAAAAGTTTGATTTCGACGATTACGTAAACTTAAAAGAAAAAGAAAGTAATGTTAATTTTCAAAGTCAAGATATAAAAAATTTGCAAAACAAAAAACTCTTAAAAGATTTGGATGTTTACAAAATATCAGACATATTAACTAAAAGCCCTATTAATACTGAAAATCTAGTTATTTACAATGATGCTGCATTCAATCTAATTAATCTTGAAAGTTATAATGAAGCTCGAATAATATTATTAGAAATTGTAAAAAAGTATCCATCTAGAACTGTTGCGTGGTTAAATTTAGGTGACGCGCAATATGGATTTGAAGATTCAAAAAATGCAAAAATTTCTTATCAAAAATATATAGCGCTAATGAAATCTCAAAACAAAGACTTAACAAAAATACCTTCAAGAGTTTATGAAAGAATAAAATGAAATACTTTTAATGCAAACGTTCCTTGACAAACTAAAAAGCAATTGGGGGCATATCCGAAATAAAAGCAGGTAAAATGGTTACATTTTACGTAAAAAGCTGGTATCCTAACACCCCTAAACAAGACAAAGACCCAGCAAAAGTAAAATGGGAGTTGTACGAAAAAAAAGGGAGTGACATTATAAAACTAAAAACCTTCAAAGAAGGGAAGCTGCAATTTTCTGAAAATGAAATTGGCAAACAATATATCGTAGTGGGTTATTTGTACGAACCCGAACTCAACAATGCCAGCGCTATGAAAATTAGCGTAATACCAACAGAAAAAGTACAAATATTGAGTGTTGAAGTTCGTGATATAAACGGCAACAAAATAACCAAACCCCTCGCCTACGGACAAAAAATAAAAGTTTCTGTTCGTACCACAGGATTACAAGGTGCTAAATTAAACATAGACCTCTGGGAAGATGACGAAACTGGAGGAGGACACGACGATAAAAACACTAAAGTATCCGTTGCAAGTCAGTTAGTCCCTGTAGGCAAAAATGGTATTGCAACCACCGAAATGCTTATTCCTGTCAATTTTAAAAAATATGCCGAAGCACACGGCGACAATGGAAAAGAAAGCGCGG
>JASGCW010000235.1 GCA_030053945.1 Limnohabitans sp. | reverse complement strand
ATTGATATAGTAGCAACTTCGTGATAACATTTATTTCCTATTGAATCTTTTGATGGTCTCTTCATAACACATTCTACATCTATTGCTACAATTTTATCAGGAGATATTCCATTCCACCATGGTTTTGGTAGTATTTCAATTGTTAATTCTTTTATTATTCTTTTTTCGTCATCGACTAAGTTAGATGGGCCAACATCCATTACTTCTTCTTTGGTTTGTTCACTTTGCTTTACTTTTAATTTACGTGCTTTTATCCTATTATTATTTGCGTTTCTTAGGACTTTAACAAGGGAATTTATTTCTTTATCAGTAAGCGTAGTAAATGCCTTTTTAAAGAAATTGAAACGTTCTTCGCTTGTTGTTGTTGCAAGAAAATTAATAGCATTAAGTAGAGTTGCCATTATAATTCTGTATATAAAATAATACTTTCATAGTTATTATATAGGGGATAAAAATAATAATTGTATATGTATTAAATGTTTAAAACGAAATTAATATTAACACGGACACATAAAGTTTTAAATATAAGACATTACACATTTAGACGACACTGGGATAAAATATTTTTTTCTTTTTAATCACTCATGACCACATTGAATACTTTAGGATCAGTTTGAGAGATAATATGTTGTTCGAGCTCTTTGAAATTTGTTTCTTTGAGTTCTATATGCTCTATAACCTTTTTACGGTTACTTATTAATTTAAATTTTCTTATAATAAGGACTGTAATAGCCGTTATCATAAAAACACATAACACTATAATAATTGTAATAGTTATTATTAAATGATAGTCAATCACGTTTTCCTTTTCAATGGGGTTGATTTTTGATGTATCCATCCCAGGGAATAACTTTGTATTTATAAAGTGTAATGAATAATCACTTAAATGTGTTTCACTTTTATAATTCTTACTGGTGAAAGTATATTTTACTCCATTAACTCTAAATGACGTATTGAAAGGAAGTAGAAATGGGAAATCGGGACAACTTATGTTTGTATTATAATAGACAATATTGAACGGATGACAAAAGATAATATTCCATTCTTTACTTGACTTGACTTGTACAACTTCGGTTAGCAGAAGCATTCTTTTATTATAGCATTTTCCAGGTTTCCATACTTGAATACCTTTAAAACTATCATTCACACAGTTATTATCATCTAAGTATATTAAATTTTCGAGTTCACTATCATGGGTGTTAACAGCACAAATTTTGTTGTTTTCTTCGTTTTTTGATATATACTGAGGTCCCTTATAATTGAAATCGCAAATTTCGTGATTCTTTTCTTTGAATATCACAAAAGGATCTGCCTTTAAAATCTGTATTTTTTCTTCAAACAAGACTAATTGAAATTTAATTTCAATTTCGTTCAATTGATTATTATGTTTACATGAAACAGGTTCCATGAATGATACCGAACAGTCCAATCCAATGCAAGGCAAAGTAATATTCATAAAGGTGAACATATCTTCGTGTATTTTACCATTTTTCCAATTTCTTTTAATATTATTAAGTGAATATTTTACAATTTCCATTCTTGATGCGATTGATGCGATGGAAATAACGTATTTTGGTAAATCACTTTTTAGTTGATTAAAATCTTTAATCAAATTTTCTAGAGTCTTTTCAATTAGCAGAGTTTTACCTAGTAGTTTTTCATATTTTTCCTCGAAAAAATCGAACTTGTTTTGTAGTTTGTTGATATTTTTTGAAGAACTTGTCGCTACAACAGCCGCAAATGTAGAAACTCCAATTATTCCTATAGCTAAAATAGCGATTCCTACAGCTGCGATTATTGGTATAACTCTTTTCACGCGAAGATGATGATGCTGTTTTTCAATTTCAGTAGGACAAAAATCATTTAATGGTTTGTAGAAATTTTTTGCAATTAATTCATCGCACCATTTTTGCTCCTCGTTTGAATTTTTAAAATATTCACAAGGTAAATAATATTTGAAACTAAGTGTAACTAGTTCTTTTCCTTTAATTACTTTTGTATGAGTGTTTTTCCACTGAACTGAAGATGTTCCATGAAAAACGCTTTCTGATAACGTCAAACAGAATGCCAGCATTACAAGTGAACCAAAAGTAAAACGTTTTGGTGGAATTCCTTTATTTATTCTTGTCGATCGTTTTACATTTACTGTTGAACTTTGGTCAGATTCTCTATTAGTGCTTGTGTCTTTTACTTGCAGAAGTTTTCGAGGTCTTCCTCTAGGTTTTCTTTCAAATTTTGGTCTCTGTATAACTTCTTCCTCTGACGAAGTTTCGTTTATTTTAGCTGTTACCGCTTTATTTGTAACTTTTGAGTCAAATTCGAAGGTGGTACTCTCATCACTTTCGGAAAGAGATGAACTTTCTGTTCTCTCTCTAAAAGGTTTAAGTTTTTCAACGTGTACTATATCTTGTTTTTTGCCAAAGTCTACTAAAAAATTATTATTACTTGTTTGTTTTAATAAAGTGAAAGGTCCATGCCATTTTAACAAGAATTTATCTGTTAGTCCAACTTTTTTCGCTGGGTTATAAACCATTACTTTCTGACCTTTAAAAAAGGCATGTTCTTTTCTTTTCTTATTTCCTTGTTCTCTATATTTGTTTTGAGCTTGTAAAATATTATTTTTTACAAGATCTCTAAGTTCAGGCCATTTTGTATTAATAAGATTTTTATATTCTTCTAAGTTTTTATACTCTGTTATTTTTACACCGTTCAGTAGATCATAAGGTAAAACAGGGTTTCTTCCGTATAGAATATAAAATGGCGAAAACTTGGTGCTTGATCTTGGTGATGTGTTATACGCAAAGGTTACAAAAGGAAGTAATGTATCCCAATCACTATGTTTTGAATTTACATACATTGCTAACATTTCACACAATAGTCCATTTACTTTTTCTGTTAGACCGTTAGTCTGTGGGTGGTAAGATGTAGTTCTTAGATGTTTTGTTCCCATGCATTCAAGACAATTTTCTACAACTTTACTCAAAAAGTTAGTACCTCTATCACTAACCATACAAGCCGGAGTTCCATGTCTGCAAAAGATTTGTTCTGTGATAAATTTTGCGGTGTTTGCAGCAGTTGCAGCGGAAAGTGCTCGGGTTTCTGCCCATTTTGTGAAGTAGTCTGTCGCAACTATTATGTATTCTTTTCCATGTGCTTTTGAAAGAGGTCCAACTATATCTATTCCTATTTTTCCAAACGGTGCATTTACACTAATAGGTTCAATCAGTCCATATTTAGCATGTTTAGGTGTTTTCTTTTGTAGACATGTTAAACAGGATGCTACATAATTCTCTATGTCTTTTCTCATTCCTTTCCAGAAATATTTAGTTCTCATCCTTTTATAAGTAGATTCTATACCAAGGTGTCCAGCAGTAGGATGATCGTGGTACATAAAAATTAATCCCTTTTTCATTTTATCTGGAACCATTACTAATATATCATTTTTATCAATGAAATATAAGATGTCATTTTC
>JASGCW010000013.1 GCA_030053945.1 Limnohabitans sp. | reverse complement strand
AATGGTACTGCAATTTGTGGGAGAGTAGGTCGCTGCCTTTCTTTAAAAAAGGATTACTTATACAAGTAATCCTTTTTTTGTTTTTATACATCTTGTAAAATACTGAAAACCTGGGGTTTAATCATCTTAATGGCTCAAGCTAAAAAGTTGTGGATTTGATAAATTACGCATATAAATCTCATAACATTGATTAATTGTAAGGAAATACTTTTTCGATTTTAAACATTTTTTTCTAAAGTTATTTTTTATATATAAAAAAAATCCCGAATAATTCGGGACTTTCTTTATTTAAAATGTTCAGATAATTATTTTTCAGCATATTGTTTAAAATTATTCAATATAGCTTGCCAACCATTTTTTTGCATTTCTAAAGGATGTTCGGTCTCAGGTTCAAAAGTTATGGTAACTTCTGTTTGATTGTCTAAATGGTTGAATGAAACGGTACAATTTCTTCCACCGAATTCATATGAAAATTCCTTTTCTTCAGTGATATTAGTGTAAATAGCTTCAAAATCAAACCCAAAACTTCCGTCTTTGGCTTCCATTCTAGCTAAGTATTTTCCACCTATCTTCATATCATTTTTGGCAGTTGGACAATGCCACGAATCGTCAGCAAAATTCCAATTTACAATATGTTCTGGTGAAGTATATTTTTTCCAAACATCTGCTAAATTTGCGTTTATAGTACTTGTGATTGTAATTGTATTCATTTTAAAATCTCAGAATTGGTAAGTATTTTTCTCTATTGTCATATAGTGCCCAAATCTCAATTAAAACAAATATCAGTGCAATGGGCAGAGCAGAAGTATCTGTGACTATATTGGTTAATAAAATACCAACCATAACAGGTAAAATTATTAATGCCCCTAAAGCTCTAGTTTTAGGAAAAATAAATAATAGTCCACCAATAATTTCAACAACAGCTACAAGGGGCATTAACCAACCTATAGTAACTAAGGCGTTGAAAGTTTTAATTGAATTCTCGGACATATTTTCAGGTTTTGGCATATAATGGAAAAGTTTGTCCAAACCTGCGTTAATCATCATTAATCCAAATAATAATGATAAAATAAATAGAATTTTGTTTTTCATAGTTAATAGTTTTAGTTAGAGCAATTTACAACTTTTTCTATTTAGTTGTTATCAAACCCATAATGTATTACTTCTTTCAAGACATCAATTTTGTTTTTTTTAGTTTGTTGCATTTTTATCAATAGGATATCCAATTGGTTAAATTGTTTTTTTCATATTGTCAGAATTGCTCTAACCATTTATCTATTTCTTTCATTTTTTCTAATTATAATGAATAGTAAATTTATTCAGCTATTTCTTTATTTGTTTTATCAATGATCTAACTATAAAATTCTTAATTATGTTTTTACTGTTCTCATAACAAAAAAAAAGCATTCTATGACAAAAAAAAGAGTAATGAAAAATTAGTGAAGTAACTTAGTAAAGCAAATTCTTTTAATCAGGGATTAAAATTAAGGGCTAAAAAAATGCTGAAACAGTTACTAATTAAATAATTTTTTAAAAATTAATTATATAAAATTATGAATTCAAATTTATATCCACCGACTTTACGAATAGGAATACTTGTGTATGATGGTTTTGAGCCAATAGATGTATGGGGCTTTACTGAAGCATTTACGATTGCTCGTTATATAGGAACTAGTTATGATGAGTTAAATCCTGTTCCTTTTGAAGTGTTTTTTATTAGTACTGAAAAAATGAGTAATCAAAATAGTGTGCCTTCGCCTATAAAAAGTTGGAATGGTCCAAGAGTCGCACCTGATTATTTTTTAGATCAGGCTTTAGAAATAGATGTTGATGTGCTTATGATTCCAGGAGGAAATGGAACAGGAAGACTACTAGATGATCCTAATGCATCTGATTTTTTAGATTGGGTAAGAAAAATGGATACTCGTGTACAAATTATGTCTTCTGTTTGTACAGGAGCGGCTGTTCTTGCTGCCGCAGGATTGTTAGATGGTAAACCAGCGACAACAAATCATCAAGCTTTTGGTTGGGTAGCGAGTTTTGGACCCAAAGTTTTGTGGAATAATGTAGATCGTTGGGTAGATGCTGGACATTATGTTACTTCTGCAGGTGTATCAGCAGGTACAGATATGGGGTTCTATTTAGTGGAACGATTAAGCGGACGAGCTGTTGCAGAAAAGGCTGTATTAACTGCGGAATACCATTGGCAGCGTGATCCTAATAAACCTATTCATTACGCTCAAGGAGCAATAGTACCTGATAGTCCAGTTTCTTAAAAATTGATTTTTTACGATTATAATTTTAAACCCAGATTTAAAGAAAGTGACACCACTTGCTTTAAATCTGGGTTTAATCTAAAATTGAAAACTTTATATTTTATTTACTATTTTGAAAGATATTGATTTACCTTCAATATAATGTCTTCGATATTATGTTTATAAAAACCCGAATCGTTAAAGCAATTACACTCAACAATTTTAAAGCTATTTTTATATAATGCTATATCCATAACAAAAACAGCGGCTGGAGCATAGATTTTTAAACATTCTTCGGTAAATTTAATAAGTTGGTCTGGAATGTCTTCATCGCTAATACTCAGCTCGCCATTCATAGTATAGCGGCAAATGGAAATTATCTGTTTATCGATAATAAAGAGTCTCCATTCTTTTTCAATTTCTTTTACAGAACTTATGCCGACTAAGGTTTCGGTTGTTAAATATGGATTATTGGAATTTAGTAATTCTTTCTCAAAGTTGTAAATTTCATTTACACTCATTATTTTTCCAGAAAAAGATTTATCATCTTCAATAGGTCTAATAAACCAATGACTGTCAGGTTTAAGATTTAATTTTGTGATTTGTTCGAAGGTCAGAATTTTACTATCATAATTTAGCATATTATCACTCCAATGTTTGATATAGTTAGCTAAATTGAAATTAGAATGGTCATAAAAAATACCCTTCGTAATTCCAAACTTCTTATAAGCGTTTAAAATTAATGTCGTAGAACCATAAAATACATTGATTTCATTAAAAGTTTTTATTTCAGGCAAATCATCCGAGAATGGTATTATTTTTACCTCTTCAAAAGAAATGTTGTTTTCGATAAAAGTTTTTTTTATTTGGTTAAATACACTTTCTTTAATAAGATTACTTTGTAAAATCCAATGGATTTGATTCATTTTGAATATATGTAATTGTTTGTTTTTAGTGATTAATTATAAAAAACCTCCAGTATTACTGAAGGTTTTGTGCTTAAAAGTTAGGCGATAAAGTATATTTTTTATAAAAGTTATCTAAGGCTTCTACGACTTCGTCTTCTGTATCAACTACTTTTATCAAGTTCATATCTTCTGGACTAGCATTTTTTTGCTTGTCAATCATTACAGTTTTAATCCAGTCTAATAATCCACTCCAAAACTCGGTACCTACTAATATAATAGGAAACCTTCCGATTTTTTTTGTTTGAATTAGTGTTAAGGCTTCAAATAATTCGTCTAATGTGCCAAATCCACCAGGCATCACCACAAAACCTTGTGAATATTTAACAAACATAACTTTACGGACAAAGAAATAATCGAAATTTAAGTTTTTATCTTTGTCTATATATGGATTGAAATGCTGCTCAAATGGTAATTCAATGTTCAGACCAACTGAAATACCACCACCAAAATGTGCTCCTTTGTTTCCTGCTTCCATAATACCAGGACCGCCACCAGTGATAACTCCGTAACCTGCTTTACTAATCTTGTAAGCAATTTTTTCAGCAAGCAGATAATATTTATCGGTTGGATTTGTTCTTGCAGAACCAAAAATGGAAACACAAGGACCTATTCTTGCCATAGTTTCATAACCATTCACGAACTCGGACATAATTTTAAAAATAGCCCAAGAATTATTAGTTTTTATTTCACTCCAAGATTTGTGTTTTAATTTTTCTTGAATTTTTTCTTCATCATTTGAAAAGTCTTCTTTCATTAATTTATTGTTTTTGTTTAAATATAATTTTAACTAAATATAGTGATTTTTTAAAGAGTTTAATAGATAAAAGTCACTTTTACAATCTTGTTATTTTCAATTTCGTAGATAGTGATTACACTAATTTTTTGGTCATTTAGGGTCACTTCTTCTTGGTCAATAATTTTATTGTTATGAATAATTCTATTGATAATTTTACAATTTAGAGTTTTAGCATTACTGAAAAAATTAGCATAATTAGTTTTCATTGCTTGTTTTCCTTCGCTTTCTAATAGGTTAGGATAACTATAAATTTTTATATCATCCGAATAAAAGCTTAAAAAAGTATCGAGGTTCTTATTATTATAAGCTTCAACCTGTTTTTGAACAATGTCTTCTGGTTTTAGCTGTTGCGAGTAGTTAATGCTAGCAATTAAAAGTGTTAGGATTAAAAGTATTTTCTTCATTGAGAACTATTTTTATAATTCTTTTTTCAAAAATTGAGCAGTATAACTCTTTTTGTTTTTAACTATTTCTTCTGGTGTTCCTTTGGCAATAATTTGACCTCCGCCTTTTCCGCCTTCGTATCCAACATCAATGATATAATCGGCTAGTTTGATGACATCCATATTATGCTCTATAATCAATACGGAATTTCCTTTCTCAACTAATTTGTTAATCACATCCATTAGCACACGGATATCTTCAAAATGTAAACCTGTAGTGGGTTCATCCATTATATAAAAAGTATTTCCAGTGTCTTTTTTCGATAATTCGGTAGCAAGTTTAATACGTTGAGCTTCACCACCTGATAAGGTTGTGCTTTGTTGACCTAAAGTAATATATCCTAAACCGACATCCTGTATTGTTTTAATTTTTCTATAAATTTTAGGAATGTTTTCAAAGAAATCAACTGCTTCATCAACCGTCATATTTAATACATCGGAAATTGATTTTCCTTTGTAACGAATTTCCAATGTTTCGCGATTAAAGCGTTTCCCTTGACACGTTTCACATTCTACATAAACATCAGGTAAGAAACTCATTTCGATGGTTCTAACGCCGCTGCCTTCACAAGTTTCGCATCTTCCGCCTGAAACATTAAAACTAAAACGCCCTGCTTTGTACCCACGAATCATTGCTTCGGGAGTTTGGGTGAATAAACTTCTTATTTCTGTAAAAACTTCGGTATAAGTGGCAGGATTTGAACGTGGTGAACGACCTATTGGACTTTGGTCAATATCTATCACTTTGTCGATATGCTCTAAACCTTCAATTTTCTTATACGGAGCTGGTTTTTTTACTGCATTAAAGAAATGAGCATTCAATATTGGGTAAAGAGTTTCATTAATTAATGTCGATTTTCCAGAACCAGATACACCTGTTACCACAATTAATTTACCCAAAGGGAATTCTGCGGAAACATTTTTTAAATTGTTGCCTGTCGCTCCAGTCAGCTTGATAGATTTTTCGTTGCCTTCTCGACGGACTTTCGGTACTTCAATTTTCATTTTACCACTCATAAATTGGGCGGTAATAGTATTTTCTTTAAGTAAATCTTTGGGTGTGCCTTTACTAATAATTTGACCTCCATATTTACCAGCTCTTGGTCCAATATCAATCACGTAATCTGCTCGTTCAATCATATCTTTATCGTGTTCTACGACTATGACAGAATTTCCTATATCTCGTAATTGCTCGAGTGAGTGAATTAATTTTTCGTTATCTCTTTGATGCAAGCCAATGCTTGGTTCGTCTAAGATATAAAGTACGCCCACTAATTGCGAACCTATTTGTGTAGCCAATCGAATACGTTGAGCCTCACCACCCGAAAGCGATTTTGAATTACGGGCTAGTGCCAAATAATTCAATCCCACATCTAACAAAAATTGCAAACGGGCTTTGATTTCTTTTACAACTTCGCTAGCAATTGCTTTTTGTTTATCCGAAAGGTTTGCTTCTAACTCGTTGAACCAATGACTTAAATCAGAAATATCCATATTGGATAATTCTTGAATGTTTTTATTGTTGATTTTAAAGTAAAGTGCTTCTTTTTTTAATCGAGAGCCGTTACACTCAGGACAATCTACCTCGTCCATAAAATCTTTAGCCCATCGTTTTATAGAAGTCGAATCGGTTTCGTCGTGTTGGGTTTTTATAAAGTTGGCAATACCTTCAAACTCTATTTTATATTCTTTAGTCACCCCAGCAGTTTTTGAAGTAATGGAAAATTTTTCATTTCCACCATTCAAAATCATACCCATAGCTTCGGGTGAAATTTTTTCAATAGGGTCTGTTAGTTTGAATCCAAATTTTTCTCCAATAGTTTCCAATTGTTTGAAAATCCAAGAGGATTTGTATTCGCCTAGTGCAACAATTCCACCGCCTTTGATAGAAATTTTAGGGTCTGGGATGATTTTTTTTAGATTGATTTCGTTTACGGTTCCTAATCCGTTACAGTTTTCGCAAGCGCCTTTAGGTGAGTTAAACGAAAATAAGTTAGGCTCTGGATTTTGATACGAAATTCCCGTTGAGGGACACATTAAATTTCTACTAAAATAGCGAATCTCATTACTGTCTTGATCCAAAACCATCAGTACATTTTCGCCGTGATACATTGCCGTTTTAATGCTCTCCGCCAAACGTTTTTCACTATCTGCAGATTCATCTATAACTAATCTATCAATTACAATTTCGATGTCGTGAGTTTTGTAACGATCTAGTTTCATTCCAGAAACAATATCTTGAACCTGACCGTTAACACGAACTTTTAAGAAACCCTGCTTGGCTATCTGTTGAAATAATTCGGCATAATGACCTTTACGAGCACGAATAACAGGTGCAAGAATATTGATTCGTTTGCCTTTAAAATCGCTTATGATTAAGTCTTTTATTTGCTCATCCGAATAGGAAACCATTTTCTCGCCTGTATTATAGCTGTAGGCATCACCTGCACGAGCAAACAATAAACGGAGGAAATCATAAATTTCGGTGATGGTACCTACAGTCGAACGTGGACTTTTACTCGTTGTTTTTTGTTCGATAGCAATTACAGGAGAAAGCCCATCGATTTTATCTACATCAGGTCGTTCTAATCCACCTAAAAACTGACGAGCATAGGCCGAGAAGGTTTCGATATAACGGCGTTGCCCTTCGGCATAAATGGTGTCAAATGCTAAAGATGATTTTCCAGAACCTGATAAACCTGTTATTACTACTAGTTTTTCACGCGGAATGGCAATGTCTATGTTTTTAAGATTGTGTGCACGAGCACCTATTATTTCAATAAACTCTTCTGAATTCTGCATAGTTTTTTGGCAAAACACAAAGGTAGTTTTTTTGGATTAAATTTAGTGAAAAGTAATTAGTGAAAAGTTATCAGTGATTAGTGCAGTATTCAGTCTCAGTTTACAGTCTCAGTTTACAGGAGTGTTCAGATTATTAGTGTTCAGTATTCGGTCGCAGTTTGCAGAGTTATAGGTATTCAGATAAATAAATCAACTCATAAACTTTAAGCAGATAACCAAATAACTTATCACTTATAACCATTTATTCACTACTAATATCCAATTTCCTAAATTTTGGTGAACTTACAGCGGTTGTTCCAACAACAATTAGTGTCATAATCCCACCAAAAACCACTGCATTCACTGTTCCCATTAATCGAGAAGTTAATCCGCTTTCAAACGCGCCTAATTCGTTGGATGAACCTACAAATATGGAGTTAACTGACGATACACGACCACGCATTTCATCAGGGGTGTATAGTTGTAGGATGGTCGAGCGTATTACTACCGAAATACCATCAGTCACGCCACTCATAAATAAGGCAATAACCGAAACCCAAAAGTTGGTAGATAATCCAAAAACGATAATGCAAATCCCGAATCCGAAAATTGCCCAAAGTAATTTTTTTCCTGCTTTGTGATTCAAATCGAAATGAGTGGCTATCAACATTGTTATGAGTCCGCCAATAGCTGGAGCGGCACGTAATATTCCGAAACCTTCTGAACCTACTTTGAGTATATCTTGCGCAAAAACTGGGATTAATGCCACAGCACCGCCAAATAACACCGCAAACATATCTAACGAAATGGCATTGAGAACCGTTTTGTTTTGAAATACAAATTGGATTCCTTCTTTTAAACTTGCAAAAATCGATTCGGCTTTTTTGGTATTTAGAATGGGTTTGGAGCTAATTTGAAGTAAAGCAAAAATACCAAGAACGGCACTTATTACTACAATCCACATCGAATAATAAACGCCTAACCAACCAATAGTAAATCCTGCTAATGCGGGGCCAATAGTGGCGGATATTTGCCAACTAGAACTACTCCAAGCGGCAGCGTTTGATTTTTCAGAATTAGGGACTATCAATCCTAATAAACTAAAAACAGAAGGAATAATAAACGCTCTTGCAACCCCACCCAAAAAAATCAAAGCATACATCCCGTAAAGAATTTGGTTTGAAGATAAACTTTGGGCGATATTTGGATTTGTTAAAGCAGTTAAACCTAAACAAATAAAAACCATTGAGGTGTAACAAATAATAAGCATTTTTCGTTTCTCATTTTGGTCAACGATATGTCCTGCAAACAAAGCTAGTCCTATTGCGGGAATGATTTCCATTAGTCCTATTAGTCCAAGTGACCACGGGTCTTTCGTTAACCGATACACTTCCCATTCTACAATTACAAATTGCATGGACCACGCTAAAACTACTGCAAGACGCATTGCAAGGAACCAACGAAATTCTTTGATTTTGAGGGAAGAGTAAGGTGAGGGTTTCATTTTATAAGATGAAATTTTGTTTACAGATGTACTTTATACAAAGGTAAAAGAAGTTTTTATAAGTCGTCACCGCTTATAGAGCTTTTACAAAAAAGTTTAAATTTGTTGGGAAGATATAATAAAGATTAGATTTTAAAAAAAGATTTTGACGAATGGGCAACGGAGTTTGATGAATGAGCAATGGAGTTTAACGAATGGGGAATGGAGTTTGATGAAGAGGCAATGGGGTTTAACGAATGGGCAACGGATTTTGATGAAGAGGCAATGGAGTTTAACGAATGGGCAACGGATTTTGATGAATGGGCAATGGAGTTTAACGAATGGGCAATGGAGTTTAACGAATGAGGAATGGAGTTTGATGAAGAGGCAATGGAATTTTACTAATGGGCAATGACTTTTATGAAGGTCTAAATTTGAAGTACTCATCCTGTAATTATTCATACAAAAAGTTTTAATTTGTTGGATACTTGAAATTTTATAAAATATTAAAGCGTTTTATGAGTTATAATAAGTTTTGGATTAATAATTATAAATATGTTTATTGCATTTTTTTGTGTAGTGCTAGCCTTGCAAATTTATTTATACGTCAGTGTTGACAATAAAAAGATAACTAAAAGTAAAACTTTTATAACTCTCATAATACTAGGTGTTTATTTTTTATTGCCGTTTATAATAAATTTTGCAATTAAACAAAATAAAGTCGTTTCAGATCCAAATTATATTGAAACTAATTGTTTATTACCTGTAGTATCACTTTTTGTAGGCTTATGGCTTTTTGGTTTTGTGCTCACAGTAATTACAACATTCATATATTTTGTGTATAAGAAAATTTCAAAATAAATCTATTTTGGAAACTATTGTTGTTTAAAAAAAGGTTTTATAAATTATAATTCATTAAAGTATTTTAAATATTTTTAAAAAAAATGAAAATCAAAGTTTTGATATTACTGGTTTTGTTATGTAGTTGTAATAAAAACAAAGAGAAAAAAAAGATTATAAAAGAAATTGCTGTAAAGGATACACTAAAAGTTGATAAAAGATGTTTACAACGAGACACTGTTACTCCAATGGGTACTAAAATTGGGTATTTGTATCAAGACGGAAAGTTTAAAATTACTTGGGGTGATACTAATTATAAAAGAGTATATGATTCAATATATTCTTGTGATTATGATAAAAATACAGGAATTTGGGATTTTGTCCCTAAATACGAATCCGAAACAAAAAATACCATTGTCTTGACTAATATATTATTTACATCATCTGGCGGTAACCCTGCTCCGTTAGAATTTTCAGCAGTAGTTTTACCAAAAAACAAAAAAGACTCGCCTTATGAAATAGACTTCTTCATAACAAAAAAAGGTGATTATTTGGTTTACGGTGATATGGAAGAAAGTAAAATTCATTTGCTTAATTTAGAAACAAAAAAGAAACAGAAGATAAAACTAAATCCATATCCAGCTATTTTTAGATCACCCACTTCATCAATTTTAGAAACAAGCATTTATAAAAACACACTCTTTATTAAATATGAGTCAGATGATGAAAATTCTGAATCAGAAATCATTGTAAAAAAAATTAAAATAGTGATTTAATAGGCTGAAGGTAGGACATTGTTTTAATTGTGATTCTTAATTGTTGAAATGTTTTTAATTTTTTATGATTTAAGAAACAAACTGCAAACAATAGTTTTCTTATTTTGGCAATCTAAAAAGTGAGAATTCATTAAATATGATTACTATAAACCAACAAACTATTGATTCGCTATCACCCAATCCAGCAGCTACCAAAAATGGAAAAGGATTGGTTTCTAAATTTATAACACTTAAAAAAGATACCGATAACACCTTATTATGGGGAGAATGTCAAGGAAGTGGTAAAAATCCCTATTTCACTTCTGTCGATTTTATTAACGAAGCCCCTACTTTTAGATGTTCTTGTCCTAGCCGACAATTTCCTTGTAAACACGGAATAGGTTTGCTTTTTGCTTTTGTAGAAGGAAAAAACTTTGAACAAGTGGCAGATATTCCAGAGGATATTAAAAACAAAAGGTCAAAAATAGAAACTCGTAAGGAGAAAAAAGAAACCGAAATTGTCAGCCTTAAAGAAAAAGGAGCAGAGCCAAAAAAGATAAATACATCGGCAGTGCTTAAAAAAATGGAGCAACAATTTATAGGTATTGCAAATGCTCAAAAATTACTTCAAAATATTGTTTCCTTAGGACTAGCTTCTATTGATGCCAAGGAAAAGAGAAATTTAGCCGATCAAATAAAAGAGTTAGGAAATTATCCTATCGCGGGGATTCAAAATGCCTTTAGCCGATTGTTACTTGAAATAGAGATAGTGCAAAATGAAAATTATGTTAATGCTATAGATCAAGTTAATATTATCTCGGCTTTATTAAAAAAAGCAACAGAATATTTGCAGGCTAAAAAAGAAAATCCAGCGATGAATCCAGCTGTCGATTCGTGTATAGAAGAACAGATAGGGACTGTTTGGAAGTTAACCGATTTAGTAGGTTTAGGATTGTATCAAGAAAATGTAGAGTTGGTGCAACTGTCTTTTGACGTAATAGATGATGTCGTACGAAAAGAAATCACAGAAACAGGTACTTGGATCGAATTAAACACAGGAAAAATATATAAAACACATAATTTCCGTCCGTACAAAGCTTTAAAATTTATCAAGGAAGAAAATAGTGTAAATGGGATATGTAAAATCAAGGATTTGTATATCTATCCTGGTGATGCGAATCCCAGAATACGTTGGGAAGCCAATGATTTTATAATTGAAGAATTGCAAGATCAACATTGTGAAAAAATAATAAGTTTTGCTGAAACAGATTATAAGAAGGCTATTAATCAGGCAAAGAATTTTATGAAAAATCCGTTGATGACTAAAAAACCTACGCTATTGATTTCAGTTTCAAAAACCTTTCAAATAGAAGATGATTTGGTTTTAGAAGATGCGCAGGGACAATGTATTACTTTACGAAATACAGATGACGTAGCTACGGTAGCCTTTTTGAAATCAATTTTACCAGCTAGTTGTAATGATACTGCTTTATTAATCACCCTTGAAAATGATTTGGCTAACGGATTCATTTCTGCCAACCCGCTTTCGCTTATTACTCCTTCGAAAATTGTAAAACTATTGTTCTAAAGATTGTTATGAAACCATTATATGACCTACAAAACGAAATCAATCGTATTTATATAGCAGGAAGTCGTTTTGCTATTAACGACCCCCGATTAGAAAAACACGTTCCTATTTTTAAAAAGTTAGGAGAAAAAGCACCCGTTTTTAATAAAATTGCTGATGATTTAACCGATCTAATTCATAGTGATGCTACTCAATCAGCAACTAAATTAATGAATCTTGGAACTTTAATTTATGCAATTCTTTATACGCAGGGAGAAACCATTCAAGAAGGAAAAGAAAGAATAATACAAATTCCTAATTTATCGTTAGATACGATTGCTACAAATGTAACTTATCATCAATTGCGACCAATAATCCAAGCATTAACAGTGTCTGGTTCACACCGAATTGAAGATATAAAAGAAGCATTTTATAGTGATTTATTTAAAGACTTCCGTTTACATTCGTATGTTGTACAAGCATTAGGCGATAAAAATAATGAAGTAGCACAATATGCAGAAGACACATTGCTTCCGTATATTGGTAAATCAATACTACCATTGTTACGTAAGCAATTTGCATTTGAAGATTTTGCAATCAACTGTCGTATTTTACGCGTATTGATTACCCTAAATGACGAAACTCTACCACAAATTGTAGAAACAATTTTTAAAGAAAATTTACCCAAACTTCAAGCTGAAGCTGTTTATTATTTAGTTAAAGATCAAGCTAATGAAGCATTTGTTATCCAATTATGCAATGACAAAAATCGTCTGGTTAGAGAAGCGGCTTTAAAAGTATTAGCTGGATCGACTTGGAAATCGGGATTATCACAACTTAACCTATTTTATACCTCTTTAAAAACAAAGACAAAAGCTAAATTAGAACCTATTATTAGTGCTTTGAGTTTGTTAAAATCAGATTATAGTGAGGAGTTGTTTTCAACTTTAGAACAATCATTTGAACATATTGAAAATGCAGTTGATTATAAAGATATTGATAAGAAAATAGATCTGTTTTCGGTTGAAATTGAAGTGTTAAGATATAAAGATCATCTAAAAACGTATGCTATCATTGAACGTTTTTGGGCGAATGAATTCCTTCTAAAATTAACTGATAAAAAGTTTTTTGCTTCAAAATTTCCAGGTTATGCCGAGCAGGATTTTCAAAGCATTAATAATTCTATAAATTATATACATACTAAGATTAATAGAATTTTATGCACCTTACCAGAGGAAAAAGTTATTGTTTTTTTCGATAAAAATAAAGCTATTTTAAATCAAGAATATATTCCTACTTATTTTGCTTTATTGACCCAAAAGCCCCACGACAAGCAATTAATTTATACTTATTTTAGTAAGTGGTATCCTAAAGTGATTGACTCTGATTTAATTATTGAGAGCTACAACTATTCTACAACTCTTCTCCTTGATGATGTTGATAAAAAATGGAGTCAATTAGCAATGGAAATTAAGAAACCATCTTATGAGGATATTCTTTTGAGTCATTATATAGAGCCTAAATTTTCTAAAGATTTTAATCAGCGTTTAACTGATTATGTAGTCCAAAAAAACAGAAGTTATTATAATAGCGAAAGTTTATATCAGCTTTTACTTGAGCGAGATGTTCCTAATAAGTTTGATATTATTTTAAATGATATCAAAAATTATGAGACATATCACAATTTAGCTATTACCGATGAAATTAAGGCTATATTTAAAACTTTTCCTAAAAATTATGCTTCAAAATTTAGAGAAATACCTTCTTATAGAACGAGTAAAAAATTCTATTTTACTTTTGATGAATTACTAACAATTGCAGATGAATTAGAACAACAATAAAATAAGAAATAATGTCAAATACAAACCAAGGACAAGATACCTTGCGATTACCCGCAGAATTATTGTACAAACACGAAATAGAAGCTTTATTAATCGAGGATAAAAACGAAGAAAAACCCACAGGATGGCAATTGTCACCCAAAGCAGTTTTAAAATATATAGTTGGAGGCAAAGCAAATGGAGTAGAAATTACCCCGAAATATATAGGACACAATCGCCTAGTAGAAATTGCAATCGCCACCTTATTAACCGATCGTTCTTTATTACTAATAGGTGAACCAGGTACGGCAAAATCGTGGTTATCTGAAAATTTAACCGCTGCCATTTGTGGTGATTCTTCCAAAGTAATTCAAGGAACAGCTGGTACTAGCGAAGAACATATCAAATATTCTTGGAATTATGCGATGTTATTAGCCAATGGTCCATCGGATGAAGCCTTAATAAAAAGCCCTGTGTATCGAGCAATGCAATCAGGTACAGTAGCTCGTTTTGAAGAAATATCCCGATGTGCATCTGAAGTACAAGATGCATTAATTTCTATTTTATCTGAAAAAAATATTGCTATTCCTGAATTAGGAAAAGAACTTTCTGCACAGAGAGGTTTTTCAATTATTGCTACTGCTAATACTAGAGATAAAGGGGTAAATGATATGTCGGCGGCACTTAAAAGACGTTTTAATATTGTTGTTTTACCTGCACCCGCAAATGTTGAAACCGAAGTTGGTATCGTAAGTAAACGTGTGGCTGAAATTTCTCAAAATTATAAACTAAAAGCACAACTTCCGTCAAAAGATGTTGTAGAAAAAATTGTGACTATTTTTAGAGAATTACGCCAAGGAGCTACACTTGATCAAAAACAAAAATTAAAATCACCTACAGGAGTAATTTCTACAGCCGAAGCGATTTCTTTAATCACAAATAGTATGGCTCTTGCAGGAAGTTTTGGCAATGGAACTATTACCGACCAAGATATTGCTGCTGGCTTGCAGGGTGCTTTGGTAAAAGACGAAGATAAAGACAAGCTTATTTGGAAAGAATATTTAGAAAATGTAATGAAAAAGAGAGGGGCAGAATGGCGTGGGTTATATAATACGTGTAGCGAGTTGAATGTATGATTAAAGATGTTCCCATTTTTGGTGTAAGGCATTTATCTCCCGCTGCTTCTTTAGGGGTTTTGGAATTTTTAAACCAACACCAACCTAAAGTAGTACTTATTGAAGGTCCTTCTGATTGTTCGCAATTAATGGATTTAATGGTAGCAAAAGAGGTCAAACTTCCTATTGCTTTATTAGCTTATACTACTGAATTACCTATTGAAACGGTAATTTACCCTTTTGCGGAGTATTCTCCAGAATACCAAGCTATTTGCTGGGCTAAGAAAAATAAAGTAAAGGTGGAATTTATCGATTTGCCTACTTACAATATGCTTAAGCTTAAGCAAAAAAATGAATTGACTGATAAGGCATCTAGTTTTTATCAACTACAAAATGAATGGTACCAGACTGTGACTCAACTTAGTGACGAAACACAGTACGAAAGTTATTGGGAACGCCATTTTGAACATCATCCTAAAGCTTTTAGAGAGGCAATTTTACATCATAGTTCTGAAATGCGTTTACAAGCTGAACCAGAAGAATATGAAGCTGTGCCTGATGAGTATGCCTACAACTGGTTGCGTGAGTCTTATATGAAACGTAAAATTCAGCAAACCTTAGATGCTGGTATTTCTGCTAAAGATATAGTGGTGATTGTAGGGGCGTATCACGTGTTGGGAATTCAGTCGGATCTAAAACCTATGGATGATGAAGCAGTGAAACTAATGCCTAAAACAAATGCGCTATATACTTTAATGCCGTATTCTTATTACAGAATGAGTAGCCGAACGGGATATGGAGCAGGAAATAAAGCGCCTAATTATTTTGATTTGATGTGGCAACATTATAATCAAAATTCTATAGACAAATTGTCTGCCGATTATCTATCACAAATTGCTCAAGAATTACGTAAAACAGGATTCAACGCCTCTACAGCAAGTGTGATAGAAGCCACTCGTATGGCTCAAGCTCTTACATCTTTACGAGAAGGGTATTTGCCTGTTTTAGAAGATTTACACGATGCAGTTGTTACTTGTTTTGGTGGAGGAGAACTCGCAGGAGTAGCGACTGCTATCAATACTATTGATATAGGAAATAAAATAGGATTTTTACCAGAAGGAATTAGTCAAACACCTATACAACAAGATGTATATCAAGAACTCAAAAAATTAAAATTAGAGTCTTATCGCACGGAAGTTCCGCAAGAAATTGCCTTAGATTTACGTGAAAATATTCAAGTAAAATCAAAAGTCGCAGCTTTTATTGATTTAAATCGTTCTACTTTTTTCCACCGATTGGAATTATTAGGTATAGAATTTGTCCAAAAAGTAGCTCACCAACAAGCTAAAGCCAATTGGGCTGAAAAATGGATCTTGCGTTGGTCTCCTGAGATAGAAATCCAAATGGTGGAAACCAATTTAAAAGGTGAAACTATAGAGATTGCTACTGCTTATGAACTTACCGAACGTTTGCAAAATACCACTGATATTGATCAAGTAGCAACTATTATAAAATGGGCTTGTGTATGTCAATTAACAACCATTTTTACCAATGCCATTTCTATTTTACAAGCTCAATTAGTAGAATGTAACGATTTTACAAAAGTGGCGCATGCAGCACGTGAAATTGCCATTTTGTTAGAATTTGAAGGTATTCGACAAATTGATTTAGAACCATTAACGCCTATTTTTCAACAATTGTTTTTACGCTCGACGCTACTGGTTGTAGATAGTTGTCAATGTGATGACAAAGCAGCAACAAAAGTACTTGAAGGTATTCAAGATATGGAATATATGGCGCAACAATTTGATGAAATTTTGCCTGTAACGATATGGCATAAAGAAATAGAAACGGTTGCCCAAAGAGATGATTTAAATACTAAATTATCAGGTAATGCATTTGCTATTTTATTAGAACGAAATATAATTACGGATGACCAATGTACCATTGAAGTATCACGACGATTGTCTCCAGGTATTCCAGCCGATTTAGGTGCAGGTTGGTTTGAAGGTTTGTCGCAACGTAACCGATATGCTTTATTATCCCGAACCATTATTTGGCGAGAATTAGACAATTATATCAATCAATTAGAAGACAATGAATTTATGCGTTCGTTAGTCTTTTTACGCAGGGCTTTTTCTGATTTTGAACCCCAACAAAAAAATAGTATTGCTGAACTATTAAGTAGTATGTGGGGAATGGAAACCGAAACGGTAGCTGAGTTCCTGCATAACGAACTTACCGAAGAGGAAGAACAAAAGCTAGATGATTTAAATAATTTTGATTTTGAATTTTAACAATGGAAACCCAAAATAACCTAGTACGTTGGCGATTAATTCTTGGTGAAGAAGCAGAAAAATTACCTAATTGTTCGCTTTCAGACCAACAAACATTACTCGATCAAACTTTAGATTTTATCTATCACCCTATAAATGCTTCTGGGAAAGGTGCAACTGGTGGAAAAGGAGCAGGTAAGGGGAGTAGTAGTCCAAATTTAGCCAAATGGTTAGTTGACGTTAGAAATTTTTTTCCAGAAGATGTAGTTAGTGTTGTACAAGCCGATGCTATTGAAAAGAAAGGATTAACCAAACTACTTTTTGAACCCGAAACCTTAAAACATATCAAACCTGACATTTCTATGGTGAGTACCTTAATGTCATTAAGCGGACAAATTCCAGAAAAATCAAAGGAACATGCACGCGAACTGGTGCGAGCCGTTGTGGATGATATTATGAAACGGTTAGAACAAGATTTACGTCGGGCAGTAACAGGTGCTTTAAATAAGAAATCACATACACCTATTAGTAATTTCTCTTCTACCGATTGGAAACGAACTATTAATCGAAATCTTAAAAATTACGACCCAGAAACAAAACGACTTATCCCTGAAAAATTTTATTTTTTTGAACGGACCAATAAGCATAAAACGTGGACAGTAATTTTAGATATTGATCAAAGTGGTTCTATGTGCGAATCCATTGTTTACTCCTCAGTTATGGGATCTATTTTTGCGAGTTTACCAGCTTTAGAAACCCACGTGGTAGCTTTTGATACTGAAATTACAGATTTAACCGAAGTCTGTAAGAACGATCCTGTTGATATGCTTTTTGGCGTACAATTAGGAGGCGGAACAGATATCAATAAATCGGTTTCTTATTGCCAATCGTTGATCACTAACCCAAAGAAAACCTTATTCATTCTTATATCCGATTTATACGAAGGAGGTGTTCGAGCGGGATTACTACGCCGATTAAATGATATGAAAGACGACGGAGTAACAGTCATTACACTATTAGCACTTTCAGATAGCGGTAAACCCGATTATGATGTACAATTAGCTCAAGATATTGCTAAACTAGGTATTTCTTGTTTTGCTTGTACACCAGATCGCCTTCCTGAGTTAGTAGAATGCGCGATAAAAGGAATTAGTTTAGAACGTTTTAATCATAGTTTTAAAGGAGTTTAGGGATATTTTTAACCAAAACAAATAATAATGAAAATTTCAACAAAAGAACTAGGAAATTTACCAGATATAGAAAATTTGAAAAAATTATGTAAATCTCTTTCAACGCTAGATGCTATAATTTGTCGGGATTGGGAATATAGATATTATTCTTATCAAAATGATTGGGATTTGGAAATAGGTGAAGAATGTATGGAAATGCGTAATGGTTGTGGTGATTATTTTTTTGTTTTGTTTACAAAAAATGGAGCTATAATTAATGGATTTGACCACGAAAGTGAAATGAATGGTTGGCAAGAAATAGAAACAGAACAAAAAAGTTTCTTTAAAAAAATATTAGGTAAAAAAGAAACCGAGTTAAAACAACAAATATGGAAAGGCGTTATTGATAAAGTACCTAATGAATTGAAACATTTTATTTTAGATGAACCTATCAAATCAATTGGTACAACCTTTTGTATATGGAGAAAAAATGATGATGCCGTTTGGAACATAGGAGATATTGAATTTCCAAAAAGTACCAACGGAGATGGTAGCGAATCTTTATTATATATACTAGATAATAATCCTATTACATATAAAAATTGGGCAAGTGAATATTACGAAGAGCAATTTGAAGAAAATGAATTACAATTAGATTTGGTAAAACATATTTATGATTTTAAGCCCTTAACGAAAGAAATCTTAATGAGTTTAAATCCTTATATAGATGATTTTGAATCTTTAAAAGTTTATTTAGAAGGTATCGGTTACCCTTATGAAGGGTTTTAATAGTTTTAGTATCAGATTAAAGTTAAGTTACACTTTAAAAAAGATAATTTAAAAAATGAATCCAAAAAAACTAGAATTTCAATTTATAGCTATTGAACCTCAAAAAGAAGTCATTCTTGAAAATAAACCCATCATTCATTATAAGAATTCTCGAAGGCATAAAGTTAAAATCGAAATAACCAGAGAGGCTTACGAAGAGAAAAAGATAGTTTGGTGTTTGAGTAAATTTATTAGAAAAGCTGATGTTTCAACAGATACGGATTGGGTTTATCAAGGTTCTGAAGAAAAATTGTCTAATGGGTTAACAGCAATGGAATTAGCTGATTTTTTAAACAGCAAAAATCCTTTTGATTTCGATTACCAGCCTCAAAATAATGACCTTCTTACTATCAATCTTAAATATGTTGTTCTAGGAATAAAAAACAAGTATAGCAGACCTTATATAGGAAGTTACATTTCTTTAATATTTAATGATGGTAAATGGAATACTAATAAAGGTTATGATCATCTTCATTTTATTTATGAAGATTTTAAACAAGGAGAAATAAAGGAATTACATTTATAAAATTTATTTACGTTTTGATGAATCTATACCTAAGTTAATTTTTTGAAATGAAGTTGAGTTAGATTTGAAAAGGCAAATATTTTATCACAACAAGCTTACAAATGACCAAAGAATTAAAATTATCTATAGAGAATCTTTATGAATTTTTTTCAGTTTATCCGTTAGGTTCAGAAATTACTGGTTGTCCTTGCTGCGTATCTAATACTGATAAAGAAAAAATACATAGCAAACCACTTAAAGAATTAGAAGGAGAAGATCTTGATAGATATGCATTCAAAGCAATGACCACTTGGGGAAATGTCGAAGATTTTAAACATTTTTTACCTCGTATATTCGAATTGCTCTCTACAGGAAATTTGTTAGTAGATACTTTTATTGTTTTGGGTAAATTAGAATATGCTAAATGGACAACTTGGAAGGAAACAGAGCAAGAAGTAATAAAGGTTTTTTTATTAGAATGGTGGACAGATATGTCAAATAACAGAACTTATTTCGATATTTATGACTTCGTTGAAATTTATAAAATAGTAGGCGACTTAAATCAACTTCTGGATAGATGGGAAATAAATTTTGAAGACAATAGTTTTAAAAACTTAATCTATTTTATAGAATATTACTTTGATGATATGGCAAACTATGATGGTTGGTTCAAAAAGGCAGGTTCTATCTTTAAAGATGATATATTTCAATGGTTTAAAAGTAAAAAGAAAATCATTGAAGAAGGTTTTTTTTACTATGAGAAAAGCAACGATGAGTTTGTAGAAAACATATCTAATGCGCTTTATTTAGTTGAAAACGTTGAGTAAGAGTTATATCTAGAATTTAAATGAAAGTTGAAACATTACTATTAAATAAACAAAATTGCTGAAGTAGTATATATTGCAAATTAATAACATCATAACAATGGAAATAAGACTCATCGTAATTAGAACCAATGACCAAAAAAGACTTGCCAATTTTTACAGTTTATTAGGTTTGACATTTGACTATCACAAACACGGAAATTCACCAATGCATTATTCAACTAAAATTGGAAGTTTGGTTCTAGAAATTTATCCATTGGCTAAAAATCAAATTGAAATAGATAAAAATCTTAGATTAGGTTTTGCTATTGATAATTTCGAAGAAGCATTGCAAACACTCAGTGAAAACGAAATTACATTTTCGGAACCAACATTGACAGATTTTGGCTACATAACCATTGTTTCAGATCCAGATGGAAGAAAAATTGAACTTTATAAAAAATAATTGGGAACATTTTAATTAGCTAATTAATATTGATAATGAGCCTACTCATCCATTTTTTGACCAACGATCCATCACTAGATTTTGAAGCTCCAAATTACGGTTCATTCGGATTTGAAATTTGGAGAAAAACACTGTGGGGACATCCTATTATCTCATCTTTAGGTTGCCAACTAATACCTATTTTAGCAACGAAAGATATATATGCCGTCGAAGAAGATTTGAATAACCTCCATAATGAATTGCTACTTCTTAAAGATAACATTGCCACAATTACCAACCATACTAACATTGCAATAGAAGACATCACAGTACGAATCGAAAACGCCTTAGCTTTTACTACCATAGCACTAGATCAAGAAACTATTTTGGGTGTTTATATAGGTTAATTTATTAAGACGCAGAATAGTTGCGTAATACATTATGAATTTTGTAGTGTATTCATAAATGATGTTTTATGATTACTATTTTTAATTTGTAATGTATTAAAATGGGAATAGACTCTTTAAAATTGGATTATTATACCGACTTTTTAGGCGAAAATGAAATAAGGTTTTATGCTTATCCTGATTCAATTCTTTTCAAAAAGAAATTTATAGAATTTGACAATGAGAAATTTATAGAGATACAATTAACCCAAGGAGAAAACGGAATTTACTTTTTTAGTTTTTGGGATGGATATTTCAACACAATAATGAAAGAACTTATTGATTTTACTCAAAATTATAATGACTTGCCCCAATTCATTAAAAATTGGAATGAATGTAAAGGTTGGTGTGGTTTAGACAGTCAATCAGAACTCATTAGTGCTACAGACATAGATTGCTTATTTGAAAATTTAGTTATTCTTAACAAAAAAATGAATAAAGATTTGACTAATGTCTTATGGGATATAAATTGTGTAACTGATTTTGTTCTTTTTTTAGATTTTGTTAAATCTAATAATTGGAAGTTATGTATTAGGAAAGAATGATTTTATAAAAAGTTAAATGTAGAATTTATCAATTAAAATTTTAAACAATGCCAACAACTCAGCAACTACAAGATTTTATAAACCAGTTTGATATAAAAAAATGGAACAAGAAGGGATTTTTGGAATATATCAATATGGAGATGGACCTGAAGGAAGTTATATACGAGCTAATAAAGAGGGACTTCAGTTATATGCTATAGAACTTCTAAAAGGAGCAATCGCAATGGATGAAAAGACAAAATTCAATGAAACTAATGCAATCCCAATGTGTGATAATGGAAATTGGATGGATTTGAATAGTACAATTGTTATAGGTTATATCGAATCAGTTGATAAAATTGAAGGTTATCCTTCTCAACCCAATTCAAAACTTTCAGTGAAAGATACATTAATTCCCTATGGATGCGGGATAATTGTCATTATTTCAATCATTGCTTTAATAGTAGGTTTTGTTTCAATTGTTAAATGGATTTTCAATTATTAATATGGGATATTATGCAGATATTTATGTAATTCATAAAAACGCTACAAAAAAACAAATACTTGAATTTTTAGATTATTTTGTTCCTAATCGTAAAGAATCTCAGGACGGCTATTGGATACCAGAATATTCAGGAAATCCAATTTATGAATTTGATAACGCAAACGATCTAATGGATTTTATGGAAATGAATTCAAACTTTTCAAATAGGATTTATTGGAGAAATTTAGATGAAAATAGTTTGAATAAGCACATAATGATTTTTTATAATGAAGATGGAAGTGTCGTATTTGGTATTTCAAGAGAAGAAGATTCTGGAATTAATTTAAAAACCAATAATGAAGATAAATGTTTAATTGAAATGAAGCAATTTCTAAAATCGGATCTAGGGTATATTACCTATGAATGTCCATCTGAAGATACTTATGAGGATTTTGTAAAGGTGGTAATAAATTTAAGATGAATTGTGTAATATTACATAAAGTGAACACCAATTCAAATGAAAATAAAACAAACCTTAACCAAATCCCTCAACTATTTAATCATAGCAGGCATAAACTGGCTTCTACTTTTGGTTTTGGCAGTACTTTCAACCGATGAATTTTATGGAAATCCTAAAATGAATACAAATTAAACAATAGAGTTTATAAACTATTAACTATTCAAATTAATTATCTTCGCACCACATTTTCTATTTGAATGTTAGTCAAACCAGTCAGTCAAAAAATGAATTAAAATCTATTACGTAATGAAAATTTACAATATTGAAAAAATAATTCCATTTGGGTATTTAATTTTAGTGGTGCTTGGAATCGTTAAAGAATGTGTGTATTATGGTTTTATAGGAATAAATATTCTCAAATACTCTAATTTGATGGATATATTAATTAGTCCTATATCAGATATGACATCACATCCAATCATTTTACTTTGCTTGTTAGCTTATGTAAGTTGTATTTACTTCTATTTTTCGTATGCTACAAAAAATACACATAAAAATTGGGTAAAAAAACTAGTCAATAGTAAACCAGAAGATGAGTTAACCCGTTCAGAATTTGATTTAAAACTTTCAGATAAATTTTTATCGGTAATTTTATTTACAATAATGAGTTTTTTTTTAGGTATAGGTTTAGGTAATGGACATTTAGTTTCGCAGAAAATCGCTGATAACAAATTAAAATTTAATCATTCCCTTACTTTTAATTCTGGAGAAACAAGACGAGTGTCATTAGTAGGTTCAAACAGCGCTAATTTTTTCTATGTCGAAAAAGGAAATAATAATGTTAAAATTTCGCCTGTAGGAGCTATAAAAACTATAGAACTTTTAAAATGATAAACAAAATAGACCGCTTTCATAGCTGATAGATTGTTTTAATTTATTCGAGCTGGAAGAAAATGAAAAGACTTGTCAAATTATAAAATTGAGTTATGTTTCAATGAAAATATATTCAGCCATACAAATAGGAGAGTACCACCAAAACCACTGCGAAGATCATATCTTCATAGGTGAATACGGTAAAAGTAAAAAGATTTTTGCGGTAATGGATGGATGTACAACGGCCATAGACAGCCATTTTGCTTCTACTTTGGTAGCCAAAATTTTAAAGAAAATTTGTTTTGAAAAAGGTTATACCGACTTTCTAATTCCTAATTCCTCGAATAGTTCTATTGAAGAACACCTTCAAGACATACTGAAAGAGCTACTTAAAGAGTTGAAAAGTATCAAAAACCAATTATTGTTAGATTCCAAAGAATTATTATCTACTTTAATCATTATGTTATGCGATACAGCAACTCAGCAAGGAATGATTTTAGTAATAGGTGATGGTTTAGTTGTGATTAATGGTGTAAAACACTCCTTTGAACAAAACAATACCCCCGATTATATTGGTTATCATTTGGATAAAGATTTTGAGATTTTTTATAATTCCCAAAAACAAAAGTTATTTTTTGACAGTATTATCGATATCAGTATCGTTACCGATGGAATTTTTTCTTTTCAAGATATAGAAAAGAAAGGAATAGACGAATCGACTTTGATAGAGTATTTTACCATCGATAAAACCTTTGAAGAAAAAAATGAAATGTTGTATTTAAAACTTAAATCTGTTGAAAATACTTATGGCATAAAACCAACCGATGATTTTGCAATAATTCGTGTTGTTGAAAGTTCTCTTTAATAAATTTATTGCAATATTAAATTAACGTCAATTCGAGGTAGTGAAAATCAAGTTGTTAATAATCAGCTAATAAATAAGGTGATATCTTGGTAAATCTGTGAAAATCTTTGAAATCAGGGGCATTTATAAATTCGGCTTAGCTGATAAAAAAATGGTAATCTTGTTTTTTTTCGCAACTAGTTGAATATAATCTGTTCATCAGTGGCAAAAACTTGTCTATTAATCACTTCAACTCCAGCTTTTCAATCAAATTGCCAACGGTTAGCTGTTTCAACTCATTTTCTAAATGAGTAAAGTTTTCTTTGGTTACATTTTGAGTAATGTTGCCTTCTTTTAGGACAAATATTTCGTCGCAAGTATCTTTCAAAGTCGAAAAAATATGAGACGAAATCAGGACTGTTTTACCCAGTCGTTTCAATTCTAAAATAATTTCAGTAATGATGAGGTTACTCTGAATATCGACTCCGTTAAAAGGCTCATCTAAAATAAAAAACTGATTGTCTTGGACTAAAATAGCGGTCAATGCCAATTTCTTTTTCATCCCTGTAGAATACCCAGACACATATTGGTCTAAGGGTAAATTGAAAATGTTTTTTGTATCGATATTTTCAAAAGCTTTACCTCGTGCATTACACAGTAATTGAATGTATTCTCTGCCTGTAATTTTGTCCAAAAAGTAAATTTCTGTGGGCAAATACCCCAAATAAATTTTCAACGGATTCATTTCGGAATTTATAGAACCCTCATAATTCTCTAATCCACAAATACACTTAAAGAGTGTTGTTTTTCCTGCTCCATTTTCTCCTACAATGCCATAAATGCTACCTTCTTGAAAAGACAAATTCAAATTAGTTAATACCTGTTTGCTACCATATTTTTTTGAAAGTGAATGAATCGTAATCATTTTAAGTAGGTTTTTAATTTAATAATAGCTTCTCTGTAAAAATAAGGAATCAATAAAACTAACAATGGTGGTACGTATAAACTTATAACTATAATTATAACTTGCGGAATACCAATTTCATTAGGAAAAGCAGCATATTTCATCAAGATTATAACACTAAAAAAAAGCAATCCTAAAAAGTAAAACAAACTGATTTCGTCAAGATTTTGATAAAAAGTAATACAAATGAGAAGCAAACTTGGGAGTGATAACAAAATCACATTTTTTAACCCTTCGACCAACTTGTTTTTTAAAAATGCATTAGGAGTCAAGTTGTAAATCCATACAAAATAAGGGCTTTCTGGTTTCAAATAGAAGTTGGATGCAACAAGTAAACTTCCACAAATAGATGCAATTCCTAGATTGAGATTATTTACTTTTATAGCAATAAATGCTACTAAAAGGAGTATAGGGAATACTATAAAATTTCTTCTAAACCCTACACAAAATTCAAATGGTTTTTTCGAAAAAGGTGTTGGAATTACAACGTTTGATGATTTGTTGGTGTTAAATAATATAATTGCCATTGTAAGTAGTAGCGGTGCTAAACTTTCTAAATACCATCCTTTATATATTAAATAGATAGAAAAGGGAAGGGCAACGAAGCAATTTTCAACGATTCGAATGCTGAAATAATTTGTGGGAGAATACACATATTTCAAAAACGTGTTTCTCTCCGCTTCAGATAGATTCAAAGCAAGACCTACGGGAATTAGCGGATATAAATAATGAGCAAATTCAATTTTTTGGAATAAGTAGTTTGAACCTAAATAGAAAAAAATCGCTATTAGCGGATATCCCAGCATTGCAGAGATTCCGAAATCAACTAGCTTTCTACTAATGAGGTTAAATTGTAATTTGAAATAATGCTGTAACATTTTATCTAATATCCTTCAATCTAAGTTGTAAACTCACATTGCCGTTCCATTCGTTTTCTTCAATAGTATAAGAAATATCAAATTTGTTACGATGATCAGAGATGTTTTTTTTGTTACCAAGCCCAAAACCTATAGCATTATATCCTTCACTATTATTTTGTTTGACAAAAAGTTTTAAATGCGATTCATCTTGTCCTAATGCTTTTCCGTAGCCAGTATCGTGTACTCCCTTAGTCATAAAAACCGGAGTCATATTTTCGGGGCCAAAAGGTTCAAATTGTTTTAAGATACGGACTAGTTTTTCAGTAATATCTTGTAAGTTAATTTCTAAATCTACAGATATTTCTGGAGTTAATAAATCAGGGTGAATGGTTTGTTGCACCACTTCTTCAAATTTGTTTTTAAAAGCTTCGTAGTTTTCTTCTTTTAGTGTCATACCCGCAGCATACATATGTCCGCCAAACTGGATTAAAAATTCGGAACTAGCTTCTAAGGCATTATATATATCAAAATCCTTTACAGAACGTGCCGAAGCAGCTAGTTTATCCCCACTTTTTGTAAAAACAATTGTGGGGCGATAATAACTTTCTGTCAGTCGAGAAGCTACAATTCCTATAACACCTTTATGCCAATCTTCTTGATATACAACAGTAGTGAATTTATCTGTTTCCTTGTTGTTCTTTATTTGGTCAAGAGCTTCAATAGTTATTTGTTTGTCAAGATCTTTTCTATCGGTATTTAATACTTCAATTTGAGAAGCAAATTCAATAGCTTGTTCCAGATTAAATTCAGTCAACAACTCCACGGCATAATTTCCGTGTTTGATACGACCCGCTGCATTTATTCTTGGCGCAATGATAAAAACAACATCAGAGATAGTCAACACTTGCTTTTTTATATTCTGAATTATGGCTTTGATTCCTGGTCTTGGATTAGCATTGATTACTTCTAAACCAAATTTTGCCAACACCCTGTTTTCGCCCGTAATAGGCACGATATCGGCACCAATCGCAGTAGCAACCAAATCTAAATACGAAACTAAATCTTCAATAGTTTGGTTTCTGTTGCCAGCTAATGCTTGTATCAATTTGAAGCCTACTCCACAACCGCAAAGTTCTTTATACGGATAGTCGCAATCGTCTCTTTTGGGGTCGAGTATAGCAACCGCATTCGGTAAGGTATCTCCAGGGCGGTGATGATCACAAACAATAAAATCTATTCCTTTAGTATTAGCATAGTTAATGTGATCTATAGATTTTATACCACAGTCTAATGCAATGATTAACGAAAAACCATTATCATCAGCAAAATCGATTCCTTGATAAGATATTCCATAACCTTCAGCATATCGATCAGGGATATAGGTGGTTATGTTAGGATAATACGATTTTAGGTAGCTACTTACTAAAGATACCGCAGTGGTTCCATCCACATCATAATCACCAAAAACAAGAATGTTCTCTTTGTTTTGGATAGCTGTTTCGATTCGAAAAACGGCTTTGTCCATATCTTTCATTAAATATGGATCGTGCAAATCTGTCAATGACGGACGAAAAAAGGCTCTAGCTTCTTCAAAAGTTTCTATGCCTCTTTGCACTAAAAGAGTTGCAATGATTTCATTTACTTGTAAAGCGTCTTGTAAGGCTTGTACTTTGTGTTTTTCGGGCTTCAATTGTAGGTTCCAACGCATATAATGATAATCTAATAAAAATAAACAACAATAAAGAGTTCGTTTTGAACTAAGTCTGTAAAGATAGATAAATATTAGTAGAGTAGCGAAATCATCTTTTTGTAACAGGGCATTCGTTTTTAAAAATATTTGAAGAAATAACCATAGATGCACAGATTTTATATTCAGTTTTTTAGAAAATTAATTGTGAAATTATCCGCTTTGCGGAAATAAATATTGAAATTTATATTTTATCATGTTATTTTTTATCTGTGTAATCTGTGGCATTTTTTTAAACGCGAATGCCGTGTTTTTGTAATGGATTCATCTTTAAAAACATTTCGAAAATTTGAAAAATAACCACAGATTTTATAATCATTTTTAAAGTAATTGAATTATAAAATTGTTTGATTTTTAAATCATTAAAATATTGGAATTTATTTGTGCTTTGTTTTTTGTTATTTGAGTTTTGTTTTTTTTATTCATTTTCTTAACTAGCTGAATAGTTGCCTAAGGTTTTATATTTTTGTCGCCTATAAAGTTTGATGAAAAGTCTTATGACACAAAAACAACAAATCCACAATCAGTACCTCCAAATCCTTCAAGACAAAATCGACGTTTTTCAAGATATGATTTCGAGTTTGACAGAAGATTCCTTGAATGACGCTAAAGGTTCTGCGGGAGACAAACACGAAACAGGTTTGTCTATGATGCATTTGGAACAAGAAAAACTTTCGGCAAAACTCCGCGAAGCGATGGAGCAAAAAAACATTTTAGAAAAGTTAGATTGCGAACAAGTACATACAAAAGTTGCTTTAGGAAGTTTAGTAACCACTAATAAACTGACGGTTTATGTAAGTTGTGCGTTGCCTAAAATTGCAATTGATGGTCAGAACTACTTCGGGATTTCACCTCAATCGCCTTTAGGAGAAAAAATCATTGGGCAGAAAGTGAATCATCAGTTTGAATTGAATGGGGTTTCTTATCAAATCATTGAAATACAATAATCGTTTTTAAAACTTATTGGCTGAAAATGTCTGTTTTTTGACCTGTAAGTATCATTTTACCTCCTTATTTTTGTAGTATAACATTTGATTATGACTACAAAATTTATTTTTCTATTACTGCCACAAGTGCATATCTTAGATTTGGCGGGAGCTGACCAAGCTATCCACGAGGCTATTGATTATAATGCTGACTTTGCCATCGAGTATTGTGGGATTAATCAGGAAGTAATAACCACTAGCGGACTTCCTTTTGGCGAAGTGAAGTATTTTGAAAAAATAGAATTTAATGCAGGAGATTTTCTTATTATACCAGGTTGTTCTTATGCTTATTTAACTTCGGATGCCTTTTTATCGCAAACTCATTTGTTTCAATGGATAAATGAATTGTATCAAAATGGGGTTTCTATTGTAAGTATTTGTATGGGAGCCTTTGTTTTGGCTCAAACAGGTTTGCTCGCTGGAAAAAGTTGTACCACACATTTCAAAAAAACAAAGGAACTTCAAGAACGTTATCCACAAGTTAAAGTCAATGAAAATATTCTATTTACTGACCAAGATAGAATCTACACGAGTGCTGGAATTGCCTCTGGTATAGATTTAACTTTACATATCATCGAAAAATTGAAAGGCAACCACTTTGCCCATTTGGTAGCCAGAGAGTTGGTGGTTTTTAGTCGCAGAAAAGGGAATGATAGTCAGGAAAGTGAGTTTTTAAAATACCGAAATCACATTCACTCGGGCATTCACAAAGTACAAGACTACATTTTTGAAAATATCTATCAAAAAAATAGTTTGTTGGAATTAGCAGAAATAGCCTCAATGAGTGAGCGTAATTTTACTCGAATTTTCAAAAAAGAAACAGGAATAACTGTTGTAGAATATATCACAGTGGTACGTAAGGCAAAAGCAACCGAACTTTTAAAAAATCTTAATTTATCTAAAACCGAAATTGCTAATAAAGTTGGACTTCAAAGTGAAAAGCAATTGACACGAATCTTAAATAACGAATACTAATGAACTTCCAATTTAAAATTATACTTCTTTTTTCTTTCTTGTCATTTGCTGTGTTAGGGCAGAATATTGACACGAAACATATTTCCTTAGACTTACAATTTAATTGGGAAAAGAAACAAGCTTCGGGTGTTGCTGAAATTACTTTGAAATTGCTTCAAACATCTGATAAAATTGCCCTTGATGCGAGTAAATTAAGCATTGAGAGCATTGAACTCAATGATGTGAAACTCATTTTTGATTATAACGATGCGGTTTTACATAAGAATTTAGTCGTAAAACTCGATAGATTGTATTCAGAAAATGAAGAAATTACTTTAAAAATCCATTATCGTACAAATTATATTAATCATTCGGATCCAAATGCCATAAGTGGTAGTTTCGGTAAAGGGTTACGATTTTTTCAATCTACAACTACTACGCCTAATAAACGTAAGCAAATATGGAGTAGCGGTGAACCTGATAGCAATAAATTTTGGTTTCCTTGTAACGAAGATATTGCAGATATTCATACTACCGAAATAAAAGTAACGCTTGAGAAACCTTTAATGCTTATTGCTAATGGTGAATTAAAAAATCAAACAGATAATAAGGACGGAACAAGGACTTTTCATTATAAGTCAAAAAATCCTTTTCCTAATTATTTAGTAGCTATTGTTGTAGGTGAATATGTTGCTATAGAACAGAAAGTAAAAGGGAAAAGCATTCATAATTTTGGGTATCCGCACGAAAAAGAGGCTGTAAAAGCGACTGTAGAATTGCTTCCAGATATGTTGCAATTTTTAGAAGAAAAAACTGGAATGGCTTATCCGTTTCAAGCGTATAATCAAATCGTGGTTCAAGATTATCCGTTTCCTGGACTGGTAGGACAAAATAACTTTTCAATCATTTCAGATAATTATATCGACGATTATGGAGTGCATAATGACTTCAAATATTTATGGGATGGTGTGGCGATGCAAGCTCTAGCTAATCAATGGTTTGGTAATTTGTTAATGCCTAAATCGTGGGAAGATATTTGGCTAAATAATGCATTTTCACAATACTTTTCGGGACTTTATACTGCTAAAAGCAATGCTAAAGAGGAATATTTGACCTACTATTATCCTTTCGAAAAAACAAATGTTTTAGGTGACTGGAATGCTGGTAATCATCACCCTATAGTGCCAACACAAATCGATGACCTTTCTAGTTTTACTACCGATAGTTATTCTAAATTTAAAGGGGCTTTGGTTTTACGAATGTTACACAACGAGTTAGGAGACGAAACTTTTTGGAAGGTTATAAAACATTATGTAAAAACCAATGCGAATAAACAAATAAATACTAAAGATTTTCAAAATTCAGTAGAGCAAATCAGTGGTGAGTCATTTCAATGGTTTTTTAACCAATGGATTTATAAAATAGGATTACCAAAGTTTGAAGTAACCAAAGATTACCATTCAGCTACAAAGCAATTGATTCTTAAAGTAAAACAAATTCAGAATCAGGAAAATAAAACGAAATTTGAAAAAGTTACTTATTTTCAAGGTAAAATAAATATAGAAATTGAAAATCGAACAGAAAGTATTTATCTAAAACCACAAGCAGAAAGTACTTTCATTTTTTCAGAAAAAGAGAATCCAAAATTTATCAATTTCAATGTCGAAGAAACCTTTTTGTGTGAATCCATTTTTGAAAAATCATCCGAAGAATATGTAAACCAATTACAATTCAGCAAAGATGTACTCGCCAAACAGAATGCTTTAGATAAATTAGTAGAAGTACTTAAATCAGAAACAGTTTCGGAGATGCAAAAAGAAAAAATAAAAACAACTTTTATTTCAGAATTTCAATCCCAGCAATATTGGCGTTATCGCCTGTATGTTCTTGGTAGTTTGCAAAAAATATTCCATTTGCCTTATGACAACAGATTTGTTGAGTTATTAGAAAAAACCATAAAAAATGAAAAATCTTGGATAAAAGCTTCTGCCATCACAACATTAGGTAAAACGAACGATGCTACATTCAAAGACATATACATTAAAGCTTTAAAAGATGAAAGCGACCGTGTTATCAATGCTTCTGCAAATGCATTGGGCAAAACAAAATGCTCAGAAGCTTTTGAATATTTAATGAATTTAGAAAAACAGTCCTCTTGGAAAAACCAAAATCGTATTTCAGCCTTAAATGGCTTACAACAATTGGGTGATGAACGAGCTATAGATTATGTGTTAAAATGCTTGAAAGATAATCAATCCCCACGTTGGTATTTGGCAACACCAGTTTGGGATTATCCTTTTGCTTCTGTCAATACATTAGTAGCTTTAAGGAAAGCGCATTTGGGTTACCCTATTCTTTTAAACCGATTTAAAAAGTCGCTTGAAGAAGATGATATCAACGATATTTTTCAAAATGTACAATTAATTAATTTATTGAAATTACCTGAAGCCGAAGAAATATATCCATTGCTAAAAGAAAAATTTAAATCGGATGTAATGGTTTTAGAGTCAATTACAAATTACCATAATCAGTTTTTAGAAAGTATTAAAAAATGAAAACTTTTCAAAAATATAAAGACCGAGCGATACGCTTTTTAGAAATATACTCATATAACGATTGGAAAATCAAGTTATATAGTATTTCCATTAAAAATGAAATAGTAAGTGATAGTCATATCCATTCAGTAAAAGAAAATCTTGACCTATGGTTAAAGCAAAGTTCAGCCTATTCATTTGAAAATTATAAGATAGGGACACTAATCATTCACGAAGGCAAAGAAGGGTGTTTTGTAGTTTTTTATTGGTGGCTTGGAGAAAATATGATTCAAAATGTCGTTTATTTTAAAGAATATGATGCTGTAGATTTTGAATGTATTTCTAAAAACGGATTAATGATGTGTGTATGGGAAATGGAAATTTTACAACACGATAGAAATGCTTGGGTAAAACACGTACTTCTTAAAAACGAAAACCCAGATTTTAATGCTTATTTGCAAGAACAACTAAATATAGAATTATGAAAAATTTAATTAAAATTATCACGATTTTTATTTGCCTAAACACCACTTCATCACTGTTTGCTCAAAATTCACCTCGTGATATAGAGAAAAAAATAGATAGCCTTTTTTTAAGATATAATAACAATACGCCTGGTGTAGCAGTGGCAGTAGTAAAAGACGGTAAAATAGTTTTTAAAAAAGGGTACGGGATGGCAAATCTTGAACACAATGTGCCCATAACTGCCAATTCAGTTTTTGATATAGCTTCAGTTTCAAAACAGTTTACGGCATTTTCTATTTGGTTGTTGCAAAGTGAAGGTAAATTAACAACAGAAGACTATGTAAACAAATATATTCCCGAGTTGCCAGAGTATGCTAAAAAAATTAAAATTAAACATCTACTAGCCCACACTAGTGGGTTGAGAGACCACGGTGCTTTAGTATCTATGGCAGGTTTTTTTATAACCGATTTAATGCACACCAATCAAGTGCTAAAAATGATGAATCGTCAAAAGGGACTTGAAGTGGAGCCTGGTAGTACTTTTAGATATTGCAATAGTAGTTATATTCTTTTAACAGAAATCGTTCAACGTATAACAGGAAAAACCTATGCAGAATACACATCTGAGAAAATTTTCAAACCCTTAGGAATGACCAATACCCGATTTGCTGATAATCATCAATTAATCATAAAAAATAGAGTAGATTCTTATGAAAAAGAAAACGGACAGTATTATCACGTTCCCTTAATGAATACCACACCTGGCCCTTCTGGACTATTGACAACCGTTGAAGATTTGGCAAAGTGGGTGTTGAATTTTGAAAAACCTATTGTTGGAAATAAAAAAATGTTAGATGAATTTAATAAACCTTCAACTTTTGATAATGGAGAAAAAGTGTTTTTAAGAGTAATAGATGGTGATACAATTTTTCACGCCAAAGGGCAAAATATTTGGAAACATAAAGGACAAAGGATATTTTCACACGGAGGGCATACTGCTGGTTTTCGTACATTTTTAGGTCGATTTCCAGAGCATAATTTAGCAATTATTCAGTTAAGTAACGATGAACATAATGAAGAACTTGGAGGTAGATGGGATATAGCTGATTTTTATATAAAAGAAATTCAACCCAATAAAAAATCACCAACCGTTGCTCCTAGTTCAAGTACTACAACGAAAACAAACGAAAATTTCACTTCTACTATAAGCTCTTTTACAGGCAAGTATTATTCAGAAGAATTAGAGACCACTTATGATTTTGTTCTAAAAGAAGGGAAATTAGTGATGCAACATCATCGTTTAGCAGATATAACTTTAAATCAAATAGGAGAAATTAAATTTTCTGGTTCAGGTCCTAACACCTTTCGATTTGAAATAGTTTTCATAAAAGATGAAAAAGGCAATAGCATTAGATTAGAAATGTCAAATTGGGGCGCAAAAAATATTCCTTTTAAAAAGATATAATTATGAAAAAATCAGCTATTAAAAAAATGCCCGACTATTTTGATAGATATATCAATTTAGCAGAAGATGTGTCTGTTATAGAGTCGTTACAAATAAGTTTAGCAGAATTAGAAAAAGCACCTATCGAAAAATGGAAAGCTTTAGATAATAAAGTATATGCCGAAGGCAAATGGACTATCAAAGATATTTTACAACATTATATAGATACCGAAAGAGTGTTTACCTACCGAATTACAGCAATTGCAAGAGGAGACAAACAAAAAATGTTACCTTATGATGAAGAGGTTTTTGCCAAAAATGCACTAGCCAATAGACGTACCATTGATGATTTGTTAGAAGAATTAATACTTATCCGAAAAGCTACTATCAAATTATATCAATCTTTTACCCCAGAAATGCTTCACCAACAAGGAAATGGCTTCAACGGTATGCAATATTGCCCTTTAGCGTTAGGTTTTATGTTAGCTGGACATCAACGTTGGCATTTTAAGGTTTTAGAAGAAAGATATTATGCATTATTAAACGAATAAGATATGCTTAAAATCAAAACAAATTGCGAAAACTGTAATAAACCACTTCCAAACGAAAGTAGCGAGGCAATGATTTGTACTTTTGAGTGCACATTTTGTAAAGATTGTGTCGAAAACGTTCTTAATAATTGTTGTCCTAAATGTGGTGGGAACTTAGAAAAAAGACCTATACGTCCCACTAGACTTTTAGATAAATACCCAGTGAGCAATTCAACCAACACATCGGGATAAAAGTGTCTTTTTATTTTTTGAATAAAGCTATATTTGTAAAAACAATTTACAAAATGAAAAACTTAGCGAAGCTGATTTTCCTAACACTAGCTACACAATTTCAAGCTTATTCCCAAAAACAAAAAGCCGATTTGTTGGTTACAAACGCCACCATTTATACCGTAAATAAAGATTTTTCTAAAGTAGAAGCTATGGCAATCAAAAACGGTAAAATCCTAGCTATAGGAACAACTACCGAAATTCAAAAAAAATACCAAGCCACAAAAACCATCAATGCGCAAAATAAATTCATTTACCCAGGTTTTTATGATGCACACGCACATTTCTATAGCTTCGGTTTGAATCTCCAAAAAGTGGATTTGCGAGGGACGAAAAGCTACCAAGAAGTATTGGATAGAGTGGTAAAATTCCAAAAAGAAAAGAATCTTGATTTTATTACGGGTCGTGGCTGGGACCAAAACGATTGGACAGTCAAAGAATTTCCGACTAAAGCAGAGTTAGATAAACTATTTCCTAACACACCTGTAGCCTTAACCCGAATAGATGGTCACGCGATGCTAGCCAATAGTAAAGCCTTAGAATTGGCAAAAATTACACCTGCAACAAAAATTGAAGGAGGGGAGATACATATTAAAGAAGGGCAATTAACTGGTATTTTGGTCGATAATCCTATGGATTTGGTATATAACATTATCCCAAAACCTAAAAAGGAGACACAAATCCAAGCGTTAAAAGATGCCGAAAAAGTAATGTTTGATTATGGTTTAACCACCATCAACGAAGCAGGTTTAGAAAAAGATATCATCGATTTAATCGATACACTCCAACAACGAAAAGAGTTGAAGATAAATATTTATGCAATGGTTGCCGCATCACAAGAAAATGTCGATTTATATTCGCAGCTTGGACCTTATAAAACGGATAATTTAAACGTGCGTTCGTTTAAGTTTATGGGCGATGGCGCTTTAGGTTCTCGAGGAGCTTGCTTGCACAAACCGTATAGTGACCGACCTAATCATAGCGGAGCATTACTATCTTCAATTAGTGATATACGAAAAATCGCTAAACAAATCGCATTGTCTGAATACCAAATGAATACTCACGCCATTGGCGATTCAACAAATACGGTATTACTAAACATCTATAAAGAAGTATTGAAAGATAAGCCTAATCGCCGATGGAAAATTGAACACGCACAAGTAATGCGTGAGCAGGATTTTGATAGTTTTAGTAATAACATCATCCCGTCGGTGCAACCTACCCACGCCACTTCCGATATGTATTGGGCAGCGGAACGAGTGGGTAAAGACCGCATTAAACATTCGTATGCTTATAAAAAAATGTTAGACAAAGCAGGTGTGATTGCTCTAGGAACCGATTTTCCGATAGAAGAAGTAAACCCAATGCTGACTTTCTATGCAGCCGTGGCTCGTAAAGATTTAAAAAACTATCCCGAAGGCGGTTTCCAACCTGAAAACGCTTTGTCCAGAGAAGAAACCTTAAAAGGAATGACCATTTGGGCTGCGTATTCTAATTTCGAAGAAAACGAAAAAGGTAGTCTAGAAGTGGGCAAATGGGCCGATTTCATCATTTTCGACAACGACCTAATGACCGAAGATATTGACGCTATTCCGTATATAAAACCTCTAAATACCTTTGTTAAAGGGGAACAAGTGAAGTAGCTTAATTCTTAATGGTTTCTCTTTTTACTCAATAATCAATTGCTAATAATTTTTATTTAAAGCGATACTTTCTCTTGTGTCAGCCGTCGTAATTCCTGCTGTACGCTATATCTTTTATTCCGCAAGCTCCATAAAAGGATGTCGCTTCCATCAGGGCTAAAAAGCCAACCATTTTATTTCTTGAAACTTCGTCATAGTAGTTAAGTTACTGTGTTGGGCAGGTGTCAGATTACAATTTCAAACATTTTCCTTAAAAAATAATATTTTTTACTTACATATATCGTTGTTTTGTTTATTTTGAGTTTTAATTTTAAACTAAAAATATTTTATATGTTTTAAATTAAAACCTAATACTTCAATTTTGTTTCAGAAATAAATTATTAAATAACTAATTCTGAATTCTAAATTCATAATTCTAAATTAAAAAATATGTGCGGAATTGTATGCGCCTTCGATTTAAAACAAAAAACAGAAACATTAAGACCTCAGGTGTTGGAAATGGCAAAAATCATCCGTCATCGTGGACCAGACTGGAGCGGAATTTTTTCTAATGATAAAGCTATTTTAGCTCACGAGCGATTGGCTATTGTAGATCCAGCTTCAGGGAAACAACCATTGTTAAGCTCAGATGGGAAATTGGTTTTAGCTGCTAATGGTGAAATATACAATCATCGCGAGTTAAGAAAACAATTTGAAGACCGATATGCATTTCAAACACAAAGCGATTGCGAAGTTATTTTAGCCTTATATAAAGAAAAAGGAGTTCATTTTGTAGATGAACTAAACGGAATCTTTGGTTTTGCGTTGTACGACGCAGAAAAAGATGAATATTTCGTGGCTCGCGACCATATGGGAATTATTCCGTTATACATCGGTTGGGATCAATACGGTACTTTTTATATAGCCTCAGAGCTAAAAGCGTTAGAAGGTTATTGTACCAAAATAGAATTATTTCCCCCAGGACATTATTTATCAAGCAAAGACGGGGAATTTGTACAATGGTACAAAAGAGAATGGACAGAGTTTGATGCGGTAAAAGAAAATCAAACCAATATTCAAGAATTGCGCAAAGCTTTAGAAGCTGCTGTACATCGTCAGTTGATGAGTGATGTGCCTTATGGAGTATTGCTTTCAGGCGGTTTGGATTCTTCTATTACTTCTGCAATTGCTAAGAAATTTGCTCAAAAGCGCATCGAATCCGGAGATACACAGGAGGCTTGGTATCCACAATTGCACTCATTTGCTGTTGGTTTAGAAGGTTCTCCCGATTTAGCCGCTGCTAGAAAAGTAGCTGACCATATTGGAACCATTCATCACGAAATAAAATTCACTATTCAGGAAGGTTTAGATGCTGTACGAGATGTGATTTACAACTTAGAAACCTATGACGTAACTACGGTACGTGCTAGTACGCCTATGTATCTAATGGCTCGCGTGATAAAATCGATGGGGATCAAAATGGTATTATCAGGTGAAGGTTCCGATGAGTTGTTTGGTGGGTATTTGTACTTTCACAAAGCACCTAATGCTAAAGAATTCCACGAAGAAACGGTTCGTAAACTAAGCAAACTGCATATGTATGATTGTTTGCGTGCGAATAAAAGTCTAGCAGCTTGGGGTATAGAAGGGCGTGTGCCATTTTTAGACAAAGAGTTTATGGATGTTGCTATGCGAATCAATCCGCAAGACAAAATGATAAATGGCGAGCGTATGGAAAAATGGGTGCTTCGTAAAGCCTTTGAAGATATGTTGCCTGAGAGTGTGGCTTGGCGTCAAAAAGAGCAATTTAGCGATGGAGTAGGATATAGTTGGATAGATACGTTGAAAGAAGTGGTAGCAACAGAGGTTTCAGACGAGCAATTGGTTAATGCAAAATATAAGTTCCCACTGCAAACACCGATGTCAAAAGAAGAATATTATTATAGATCTATTTTTACAGAACATTTTCCAAGTGATACAGCGGCATTATGTGTACCTCAAGAAGCCAGTGTAGCTTGTAGTACAAAAATAGCATTAGAGTGGGACGAAGCATTCAAAAATTTGAATGACCCCTCAGGTAGAGCTGTGGCAAATGTTCACGAAGAAGCTTATCAAAAAGAAGTTGTTTTTTAGTTGTTTTTTTATCAAAGACTTCCCTTGAAATTCACACTACGCTGAATGGAAGTCAAACCTCAATTGATGTTTCAGTTGAGGTTTTTTTGTTGATCCTACCGATGAAAGCACAGTAGGATATAATGATAATATGAAATCGCCATAAACTAGTAGTTTGCGTATGCAAACTACTATGAATAAAAGCGATACCATATGACAAATGAAAAACAAATAATTATCTACATATGAAATCCCCATAAACAAGCAGTTTGCGTATGCAAACACCAATGATTAAAAAGGGGATAACATATGTTACCGCTGAAAAATAAAATTTGAACATATGAAAATGCAATTTTTTATATCTGAAAATTTCTTAACTAAATAACGTTGTATTATAATTGTTATTTATATTTTTTTCTAATTTCTATTCCGTGTAAGAAAAATAATAAAGAAGATATTCCAGTAACAGAAAGATAAAAAAGATGCCATTCAATGTCTGTGTAACTAGTTGATATTATGTGAATTCTGAATATTGCAGAAAAAAATAAAATGATTGAAAATATTAAAAAGTAAATAGATTCATTTTTTAAAGAGGAATACTTTTTGTCTATATATATGTCGTCTACATCATACTCTTCTTTAATTTTTTCATAGATTTCCTCCCTACTATAATCGTTTTTTACATATTCTTTGATATGTTTTTTGATTCTTTTGTTAAGATTTGATTGGTTTTGAAAGATTTCAAAGCTTTCATACTTTACAGTTTTTTTATCATCTGATTCATTAGTGTAATCTTCTTCAAAATCAAGATTTCTCTTTTTTAGTTCAGTTTTAAGAATTTCTCTAGCTTCGTCGGTAAGCTTGTTGTTTTCTTTCCATAGATTAATTAAACCACTGTTGTTGATTTTCGAATATTTCTCAGAAATTGTTTTAATATCTATCATCTTAATATTTGTTTTTGCAGTTCTCAAAAATAGTTAAATCCATCTACTTTAGCACATTTTTTTAAGGTTATAAAAGCCTATAAGCTTTGCGATTGCTCAGATTTACAAGCATTAATGTTAACTGTTTTAGTTTTCATAATATATACCCATTATAAAGAGAAAGAAAAATGTTGGATGTAGATTTGTTTGTGTGATTTTGTTGAAATAGCTAAAACTTTCTTTGCTTTTGTAGAAATTATGTAGAATTGACTTTGTTTTTTTGGCTTTTAAAGTGGGTTTAAAGCATTCTTGTGAAATTTGAATTTTAACATTTGTAAAATTTGATTGAAAATCCATTTTAAGCCGCTTTTTAATCGATTTAAGCCATTTTTTTGTTATTAACACTTGTTAATAACTTGCGTTTGTTTTTGATTTTTTGCAGAATAAATAGTGTTCTATTTCGTTATATTTGCGTGTTTGTCAAAAGAATGTAATTACGAAAAAGATATTATGAGCGAAGAAGTTAAAAAGAATAATTATTCAGCCGATAGTATTCAGGCACTAGAAGGAATGGAGCACGTACGTATGCGTCCTTCGATGTATATTGGTGATACTGGAGTTCGAGGTTTGCATCATTTAGTTTATGAGGTAGTAGATAACTCTATAGATGAAGCTTTGGCTGGACATTGTGATACTATTTTTGTTACTATCAATGAAGATAATTCTATCACTGTTGAAGATAATGGTCGAGGTATCCCTGTAGATATGCACAAAAAAGAAGGTGTATCTGCTCTTGAGGTAGTAATGACTAAAATAGGTGCTGGAGGTAAGTTTGATAAAGATTCGTACAAGGTTTCAGGAGGTCTTCACGGAGTAGGGGTATCGTGTGTGAATGCGTTATCCGACCATTTAAAAGCTACAGTTTATCGTGAAGGTAAAGTTTATGAACAAGAATACGAGCGTGGTAAGGCACAATATCCTGTTAAACAAGTTGGAACTACTGATAAAAGAGGTACTACAGTTTGGTTTAAACCAGACGGAACTATTTTCCAACAAACGTTAGAGTACTCTTATGATACTTTAGCCGCTCGTATGCGCGAATTGGCATTCTTGAACAAAGGAATTACCATTACGCTTACAGATAAAAGAGAGCAAGATAAAGATGGTAAATATATAGGAGAAACTTTTCATTCTAAAGAAGGATTAAAAGAGTTTGTTAAATTCCTTGATGGCAATCGTGTGCCAATTATCGGTCACGTGATTTCAATGGAAAATGATAAAGGAGAAATTCCAGTAGAAGTAGCTTTGATTTACAATGATAGCTACTCTGAGAATATATTCTCTTATGTAAATAATATCAATACTCACGAAGGAGGGACGCATTTGCAAGGTTTCCGTATGGGATTAACTCGTACGCTAAAAAAATATGCCGATGCTTCTGGTTTGTTAGATAAATTGAAATTTGAAATTTCTGGTGATGACTTCCGTGAAGGTTTGACGGCTATTATTTCGGTAAAAGTAGCAGAACCTCAGTTTGAGGGGCAAACGAAAACCAAATTAGGAAATAGAGAAGTTGTTTCTCCAGTTTCTCAGGCGGTTGCTGAAATGCTTGAAAATTATTTGGAAGAAAATCCAAACGATGCTAAAATCATTGTTCAAAAAGTAATTCTAGCAGCTCAGGCACGTCACGCAGCTAAAAAAGCACGTGAAATGGTGCAACGTAAAACTGTAATGGGTGGTGGCGGATTGCCAGGAAAACTTTCTGATTGTTCTGAGCAAAATCCTGAAAAATGCGAGATTTTCCTTGTCGAGGGAGACTCGGCGGGTGGAACGGCTAAACAAGGTCGTGACCGTAACTTTCAGGCGATTTTGCCTTTGCGTGGTAAGATTTTGAATGTGGAAAAAGCAATGCATCACAAGGTGTTTGAAAATGAAGAAATCAGAAATATCTTCACAGCTTTAGGGGTGACTATTGGAACTGCTGAAGATAGTAAGGCTTTAAATTTAGAAAAACTTCGTTACCATAAAGTAGTGATTATGTGTGATGCTGATATTGACGGTAGTCACATTTCTACACTTATTTTAACTTTCTTCTTCCGTTTTATGAAAGAACTAATAGAAGAAGGACACGTATATATCGCTACTCCTCCTTTATATTTAGTTAAAAAAGGAAATAAAAAAGAATATGCTTGGGATGAAAAAATGCGTGATGCTATCAATGAGAAAATGGGCGGTGGAGCAAATATCCAACGTTATAAAGGTCTTGGAGAGATGAACGCTGAACAGTTATGGGAAACAACGCTTAACCCAGAACATAGAACATTGCGCCAAGTGACTATTGACAGTTTAGCAGAAGCAGATAGAGTTTTCTCAATGTTGATGGGTGACGAAGTGCCACCTCGTAGAGAATTTATTGAGAAGAATGCGATTTATGCAAATATTGATGCGTAAAATGGTGATTGAGAATTTCGAATTCACCATTTAAGATAAAAGAAATAACCAAAATATTTTAAAAATGAAAGTAACAATTGTTGGAGCAGGAAACGTAGGAGCTACTTGTGCAGACGTTATGGCTTACAGAGGAATTGCAAGTGAAATTGTTTTGCTTGATATTAGAGAAGGTTTTGCAGAAGGTAAAGCTTTAGATATTATGCAATGTGCTACAAATACAGGTTTTAATACTAAAGTTACAGGGGTAACTAACGATTATTCAAAAACAGCTGGTAGTAATGTAGTGGTAATTACTTCAGGAATTCCAAGAAAACCTGGTATGACTCGTGAAGAGTTAATCGGAATCAATGCAGGAATTGTAAAATCGGTTGCTGAAAATTTATTAACACACTCACCAGAAGCTATTTTTGTAATTGTGTCTAACCCTATGGATACAATGACTTATTTAGCATACAAATCATTAGGATTGCCTAAGAATAGAATTATCGGAATGGGTGGTGCTTTAGATAGTTCTCGTTTTAGAACATATTTGTCATTAGCATTAGATAAGCCTGCAAATGATATTTCTGCTATGGTTATTGGTGGTCACGGTGATACAACTATGATTCCTTTAACTCGTTTAGCATCTTATAATGGTATTCCAGTTTCTCAATTTTTATCGCAAGAGCAATTAGATAAAGTTGCTGCAGATACTATGGTTGGTGGAGCTACATTAACAGCTTTATTAGGGACTTCTGCTTGGTATGCGCCAGGAGCTTCTGTGGCTTATTTAGTAGATTCTATTCTAAATGATCAAAAGAAAATGATTGCTTGTTCGGTTTTCTTGGAAGGAGAATATGGACAATCTGATATCTGTGTAGGTGTTCCTTGTATTATAGGTAAAAACGGAATAGAAGAAATTATCGATATCAAATTAAATGACGCTGAAAAAGCACTTTTTGCAAAATCATCTGATGCTGTTCGCAGTATGAATGATGCTTTGGCGAGTGTTTTGTCATAAATGTTTAAATTTTTTTAAAAAGACTGCTTCTTTGCAGTCTTTTTTTTGAGATTAATTGATTAAAAAATTGGTTAATCACATTCAGTATTATATATTTGCACGTTTTAGAAAATGGGATAGTATTTTTATTCCATTTTTATAAATCAAACAAAACAAAAAGAATTAATTAATTTTTACAAAGAATGCAGAATAGAGGACTTATTAAATTTTTTGCAATATTGTTTGCAGTGGTATGTATATACCAACTCTCTTTTACTTTCATTGCTAATGGAGTGAAAAATGATGCGAAAGCATTTGCAAAAGGAAATCTAGACAAAGAAAAGGCTTACCTAGACTCCATAGGAAAAGTAAAAGTGTTTGGACCATTTACTTACAATGATGTAAAAGACAAGCAAATTAACAAAGGTCTTGACTTAGAAGGAGGTATCAACGTTACTTTACAAATTTCAGTAAAAGATGTATTAAAAACCTTAGCTAATAATACAACTAATCCAGTTTTTAATAAAGCTCTAGCTGATGCAAAAGCAAATCAACAAGGTAATCAATCATTTTTAGATGCTTTCTATGAAGCTTTTGAAGCTAACTCAAATGGTAATGTTAAATTAGCTTCTCCAGATATTTTTGGTAACAGAAACTTATCAGATCAAATTAAATTTGATATGACTGATGATCAAGTAAAAAAGATTATCAATAAAAAAGTAGATGAGTCTGTAGAGAGCGCATTTGGAGTTTTACGTGAGCGTATCGACAAATTTGGTGTTACACAGCCTAATATTGTTAAATTGGGTGCAACAGGTCGTATCTTGGTTGAATTACCTGGTGCGAAAGATGTTGACCGTATCAAAAAATTATTGCAAAGTACTGCTCAATTAGAGTTTTGGGAAACGTATAAATCAAGCGATGCTTTTGGATACTTGATTTCTATAAATGATGTTTTAAAGAAAACAGAAAAATCTACTGTTGCAAAAGACACTACTGCTAAGAAAGACTCTAATATCGATAATTTATTAGTTGATAAAACGACTAAAGATTCTACAGCAGCTAAAAAAGAAAACAATCCTTTGTTTGATAAGTTAATGCCTAATCAACAAGGTGGTGCAGTTTTAGGTTTTGCTAAAGCTAAAGATACAGCTTTATTAAATAGTTATTTCAAAAGACCTGATATCAAAGCTTTAATGCCTGCTAATCTTGCTGATGCAAAATTGTTATGGGGTAAAGTAAAAGCTTCTAAAAATGATGAAGCTAAGGATAAGGATAAGGATGAAGTTGCTGAATTATATGCTATAAAAGGTAGTAGAAATAATGTTCCTCCTTTAAGTGGAAGTGTTATTGTAGATGCACGTGCTGATTTTGACCAAATGGGTAAGCCAGCAGTTTCGATGCAAATGAATGGTAGAGGAGCTAGAATTTGGGAAGAATTAACAGGTAAAGCGTACTCAACACAAGGAAATATTGCTATTGTTCTTGATAATATTGTTTATTCAGCTCCTGGTGTTACTTCTGGCCCTATTTCAGGAGGTAATTCTCAAATTTCTGGTGTTTTCTCTCTGGATGAAACAAGTGACTTAGCAAACGTTTTACGTGCTGGTAAATTACCTGCTGCTGCAGAAATTGTTCAATCTGAAGTTGTAGGTCCATCGTTAGGACAAAAAGCTATTGATAATGGTACTACTTCGGCTATTGCTGGTTTATTAATCGTAGCTTTATGGATGGTGGTTTATTATGGTAGAGCGGGTTGGTATGCTAATGCTGCTTTATTAGTGAACTTATTATTCTTATTTGGTATTTTAGCAAGTTTAGGTGCGGTATTAACATTACCTGGTATTGCGGGTATCGTATTAACATTAGGTACAGCGGTAGATGCTAACATTATTATCTACGAAAGAGCAAAAGAGGAATTGCGCCATGGCTTGAGTTTAGGTGAGGCTGTGTCTAAATCGTTCTCTTGGACAGGAGCTATGCGTTCAATTATTGATGCTAACGTTACTCACGTTTTAACGGGTGCTATACTTTATATTTTTGGAACAGGACCTATCAAAGGTTTCGCGACTACTTTATTAATAGGTATTTTTACATCATTATTCACGTCAATATTTATTGCTAGAATGTTTATTGATAGTGATATCGCTAAAAATAGAGTGTTGACTTTTACGACAAACTTGTCTAAAAACTGGTTTACAAACTTCCATTTCGATTTCTTGAAAATTAAGAAGTTTACGTATATCTTCTCTTCTGCTGTAGTTATTATTAGCTGTATTTCAATTTTTGGAATCAACGGATTAGATGAAGGTGTAGATTTTGCAGGGGGTAGAACATTCCAAGTAAAATTTGAGAAGCCTGTTGAAACTGCTACTTTGAGCGAAGAGTTAGGAAAAGTATTCGGTGTGGCTGTTGAGGTAAAACAATTTGGTGCCGCAGATCAAGTAAGAATTATAACTAAATATAAAGTTAAAGAAGATGCAGTAGGAGTTGATGAGGAAGTAAATAAAATGCTTTACTCTGGACTTTCTAAATACTTCCCTGGAATGGATTACAAAAAATTCATTACTTTATATGAAGGTAAACAAACTGGATTATTATCAGGTTCTAAAGTAAGTGCAACTATTTCTAATGATATCAAAAACAACTCTTTTTGGGCGGTTATTGGTGCAATGTTAGTAGTAGGTTTATACTTAGTAGTTTCTTTCCGCAAGTATGGCTATTCAATTGGTGCGATTGCTGCTGTTGCTCACGACGTTATCTTCGTATTAGGAATGTATTCATTATTGTATAAAATTATGCCTTTCCATATGGAAATGGACCAGCACTTTATTGCTGCAATTCTAACGGTAATAGGATACTCAATGAACGATACTGTAATTGTATTCGACAGAATTAGAGAATTCATTGCGGGTAATTTAAAAGGCGATTTCAAACACATCGTAAACGAGTCTATTAATACTACATTATCTAGAACTATCAATACTTCATTAAATATGTTATTGGTATTATTAGTAATGTTTATTTTCGGTGGAGAGTCAATTAGAGGATTCATCTTCGCAATGCTTATTGGTATTGTGGTAGGTACATATTCTTCATTATTTATTGCAACTCCAGTTTTAGTAGATACTTTATCTAAAAAAGATAAAGAAGAGATTGAAAAAAGACACGCAGAATTAAATAGTTAATTCTAAACTTTTTATATAAATTAGAGTCCCAAGAAATTGGGACTTTTTTTTGCTATAAGAAAACTTATAGCTCATAATGAAACGAAGAATTAATTATTTTTGTGCTTGTCGAATGTTCATTGAACCTGTCGAAATGTATTCATTGAGCTTGTCGAAATGTACTCGATGCTGGATCTCGAAGCCACATATATTTTTATAACTATGGAAACAATAAATTGGGATGATTTTGAAAAAGTTGAAATGCGTGTAGGAACTATTATTGAAGTCAATGATTTTCCTGAAGCTAGAAAACCTGCTTTTCAACTAACAATTGATTTTGGTGCGGAAATTGGAATTAATAAGTCTTCTGCACAAATCACAAAAAGATACGAAAAAAATGACTTGTTGAATAAACAAATTATAGCAGTTGTGAATTTTCCTAAAAAACAAATAGGTAAATTTATGAGTGAATGTTTAGTTCTGGGCTCTGTAGGAGAGAACAATGACATAGTTTTATTGACAAGTGATATGAAAGTTGAAAACGGATTAAGAATTGGTTAAAAAAAAACGCTCAATTTTTTTTGAGCGTTTTACTATACAAATTAATGTTTTCCGTGTCCGTGTCCACGACCTCTGCCGTGTGATTCGTGATGTCCAGAATTAAAGATGTTTATTTCAACCGTTTTATGTTTTTCCTTTATTTTTTTAGTTTTTTTTACTTTATATCTTACTAGATGTTCTCCATTATATCTATAGGGTCTATCTCCTGCAAAATCTAATTCTACTTGTGAAGACTTGCCTAAGTTTATACCAACAAATAATTTTGGTAAGGTCGCGCTTATAGACCAATTAGGACCGCTTAGATAAATATAATTGCGCGTATTTAAATCATAATAAAAATTCTGATCAGGGAAATATACATAACGAGTTTTTGCTCTATACCCGTGCGCAGGTGCCCAAGGTGGAGGTCCTTGTGAAAAAGAGTTTTCATTAATTGCGATAAACAAGAATATCGCTAGTAAAAATTTAATTGTTATTTTCATAGTTTAATGTGGTTTTTGTGATTTATGATGCAAAATTATTTATGAGGAATCTCGTCAAAATTTACCATCCAATTGATGCCAAATTTGTCTGTAAACATCCCGAAGTAAGCTCCCCAAAAAGTGTCTTGTAAAGGCATTGTGATTTTTCCATCCTTTGAAAGACCATTAAAAATTCGTTCTGTTTCTGTTCTGCTTTCAGCGTTGATAGAAATTGAAAAATTGTTTCCGAAACTTACGTCACCACTTTGTGTATTACTATCACTACCCATTAAAACAGAATTTCCAATGTTATAAGATACGTGCATTACTCTGTTTTTATCTGCTTCTGACATTTCTGGACCAGCTTCAGCTGGCATATCGCCAAATTTGCTGATTTGTTGAAATTCGCCGCCAAAAACTGATTTGTACAGTAAAAAAGCTTCTTCACATTGACCATTGAAGATTAAATAAGGATTGATATTTACCATGTTTTTTTGTTTTAATTACTATAAATTTAAGATTATTTTAGCTTCCATCCATTAGATAGAAGATTTTCTTTGCAACTTTTACAAAATTCTGTTTCTTCATTAAGATGATCTTTGCCTTCTGCATCTCTCATAAAACAATTTTTTGTTGGACAATGTGATAATCCTTCTGTATGTCCTAATTCGTGGATCGCTACTTTAAAAAGTTTTTCACTCTTATTGCCTTTTAGTCTGTAATCGGAAGCAACGCAAGCTTTTCCTGGACAATTTCCTAAACCGAAAACACCCCAATCTTTTTTGTCGCCTTTGGTTGTACTGATGTCTTTACTGGTTAAACCAATTATTAATTGGTTATCACCAGCAATTTTATTCAAAAACTTAAGCAAATAATCTGCGCGTCTTCTTGTTTTTATTTCGTTCCAGCTTTCTTCGGGAAATTTGACAGGTTTTAATAATTTTAGATTTGGATAAATCTTCTTTAGATTTTTAAAAGTTGCTTGATACTTTTTTTCTGAAAAATCTTCGAAGGGCTGAACTAAAATTGTCTTTTCCGAAATAGAATTATTTTTAATGGATTTATCACAACCAAAAGCTATCACCAATATTAGAATAAGATACTTTTTCATATTATGAACTACAACTTAACATTGAACAACCAATCTTTTCTCTAGCCCAATCAGGTCGTCTAGCAAACCATTTTTCATTTTCTGGTTGTTCGTCATAAGGTTTTTTCAGGAGAGAATAAATTTCATTTAATAAAGAATAATTGTCTTTTTCGGCTTCTTCAATAATCAGTTGGGCTATATAATTTCGAAAAACATATTTAGGATTTATTTTATTCATATTGCTCTTACGCTCTTCATATGTAATATCTTCCAGTTGTAATCTGTTTAGATAATTGGTGAACCAAATTGACCAATTGTCTCGTTCTACATCTTTTATATCATCAGCAGTATAGAATGAAAAAGCTATTTTGGAAATACATTCTTCAATAGAATCCTCCATTTTGATTGATGATAGTAATCTAAAGAATATAGTGAAATCTGTTTCTCTTGCAGAGAGATTTTGTATTAGTTGGCTAATCAATTCTTTGTCTGAATCAATTCTTTTTTGCAAACCTAATTTATTTCGCATCATTTGTAGATACTCTTTTTCAAATTCTTCTTCATAGGAATTTAAAATAGCTACTAAATCTTCTGTTTCGTTGATTAAAGGATATATAGCATTCGCTAATTGATATAGATTCCAATGGGTGATTTGAGGTTGATTGCCATAACGATATCTTTTTTGCCCGTTATCTGTAGTATTAGGTGTCCAGTTTAGATTGAAATCTTCCAGCCAACCATAAGGGCCATAGTCTATTGTTATACCGTGAATACTCATATTGTCAGTATTCATAACGCCGTGCACAAAGCCTACACGTTGCCATTCTACAACCATTTTTTTGGTAGAATCTGTAATTGTTCTGAAGAAATCGATATATTTTTGTTTTCCTTCTGATTGAATTTCGGGAAAATGATGTTTTATGGTGTAATCAGCTAATTTTTTTAGGTTGTTTACATCATTACGAGAGGCAAAAATTTCAAAATTCCCAAAACGGATAAAACTTGGTGCCACACGGCAAACAATAGCTCCTTTTTCAAAAGCTGGATTTCCGTTGTACATAATATCTCGTAATACCTTATCACCAGATTCTATTATAGAAAGTGACCTAGTGGAGGGAACATCTAGGTAATGCATTGCTTCCGCACACAAGTATTCCCGTATTGAGGAGCGTAAAACAGCCAAACCATCTGCATTTCTTGAATAAGGGGTTTTTCCAGCACCTTTTAATTGGAGTGTGTAAAGTTTATTGTTGTTTTCTATTTCAAATAAGTTGATAGCTCTTCCATCACCTAATTGTCCTGCCCATACTCCAAATTGATGTCCTCCGTAACACATTGCATAAGGGAGACTATTTGGATACACTTTTGATCCTGAAAATATTTCTAAAAATTCCTGAGATTGTAAATCTTCTATAATTATGCCTAACTCATTTGCTATTTCTACAGTAGAGTGAATTAATTTTGGAAGGCTTGGAGCTGTTGGCACTACTTTAGAATAGGCGGCATTAAAAACTTTACGTACTGCATTTTCAGAAGTTTCATCTGCGGGTAATTCGTTGGTAAATGTATTTTGAATTTTGAGTTGCATAAATGAAGTGGATAAAATTTAGTATTCAAAAGTACTAACTAATTGTTTTGTTAGCAAAGTTGTTCTTTGGGTATAAGGAATAATATTAAATAAAAGGAATAAAGATTTCATTTTATTGTCTGATGAATAAAGTTATAATTGATATTTTTTTGTTCTTCTGATAACTATTGGAAGTGGTAATTTTTTAAACATAAATGCTATGCTCTAGAAATGTTTGATAATGCATTTTAAAAAAATGTAACATTTGTTACTGAGAATGCTTTTTTTTTTAATGTATATTTGAAATTTAAATATTATACTATGGTAGTTACAGAAACATCAACCAAGTTAGAGCAATATTTTCAACAATTTCGTGAGAATATAGTTGGAATAAACCAAGAATTTGACTCTCCATTCGGACGCAAGAAGATAGTTTATACAGACTGGACTGCATCTGGAAGATTATACCGTCCTATTGAAGAAAAAATGCTCAATGATTTTGGACCATTCGTAGCAAATACACATACAGAAACAACGGTTTCGGGAACAGCTATGACATTAGCTTACCACGAAGCACGTCATATTATAAAACACCACGTTAATGCAAATGCAAATGATGTTCTTATTGCTGATGGAACAGGAATGACAGGAGTTGTAAACAAGTTTCAAAGAATTTTAGGCTTAAGAGTTTCAGAGAACCTTAAAGAATTTACTTCTATTCCTAAGGAAGTTAAGCCTATTGTTTTTGTTTCTCATATGGAACATCATTCAAACCAAACTTCTTGGTTAGAAACTATTGCAGATGTAGTAGTTATTCCTGCTGATGATCAAGGACTATTCTGCTTAGAAAATTTTAAAAAATTAGTAAACCAATATAAAGATAGAAGTTTTAAAATAGCTTCAATAACCTCTTGTTCTAATGTAACAGGAATCAAAACACCATATCACGAAGTAGCAAAATTTATGCATCAAAATGGTGGGGTTTGTTTTGTTGATTTTGCTTGTTCTGGACCTTATGTAGAAATTAATATGCATCCTGAGGATAAAGAAGCTTATCTTGATGCTATTTTCTTTTCACCACATAAATTTTTAGGCGGACCTGGTACTTCTGGAGTTTTAGTTTTTAATAAAAATCTATACAAGAATAATGTACCTGATTGCCCTGGAGGAGGAACAGTTTCTTGGACAAATCCTTGGGGTGAACACAAATATATTGACAATATAGAAGATAGAGAAGATGGGGGAACACCTGGTTTTCTTCAAGTAATAAAAACAGCACTTTGTATTCAACTAAAAGAGAAAATGGGTGTGAAAAACATTCTTGAGCGCGAACACGAAATTGTGGATTATGTTTTTAATGAATTAGGGAAAGAATCTAATATTACTATTTTAGCAGGTCAGCACAAAGATAGGTTAGGGGTAATTTCATTTTATATAACAGATTTGCACTATAATTTAGGAGTAAAATTGCTAAATGATCATTTTGGGATTCAAACTCGTGGAGGGTGTAGTTGTGCAGGAACTTACGGGCATTATTTGTTACACGTAGATCAAGAAACATCTCACAATCTTATTTGTAAAATAGATTCTGGCGATTTAGCAGAAAAACCAGGATGGATTCGTATGTCTATTCACCCTACAACTACTAATGAAGAAATTGAATTTGTCTGTAAGAGCATTAGAGAATTAGCGCAAAATCATACCATTTGGGCGAAGGATTATAACTACAATGCTAAAACAAATGAATATTTGCATAAAGAGGCAAAAAGTACTAACGATTTAATTAAAAATTGGTTTACAATCTAATCACGACGATGTTTCCATCGTTTGTGTGTCCATAAATAAAATTCTGGAGCTTCAAGTATTTGTTGCTCCACTTTTTTTATAAACAATTCAGAAATTTGATAATCTGGAATTTCTTTTGTGTTTCCGTCAGTAAGGGTTTCTAAAGTCGCTTCATAAAAGCCACGATTTACTTTTTTTACTTTTAGAAAGATAACATTCATATCGTAATCTTTAGCCAAAGATTCGGCACCAATGTGGATAGGAGTTTTTATACCCATAAATTCATACCAATGATTTCTAGGTGATAAACGAGGAGTCTGATCACTGGCAAATCCATAAAGGCATAGCTTTTTTTCAGAGGCATTGTTTTCAATAGCAGCTTTTGTTTCTTTTGTTGTAATTAATTTTGCTTTAAAGCGAAGTCGAATATCCTTAACCAGTTTGTCAAAGTGTGGATTTGCAATTTTTTTATAGATGCCATATCCTTCAAAAGCAATGACTCTATTCATAGAAATAGCCCATTCGTAACTTGCATAATGCGAGCAAAGCATAGCAATACTTTTTCCTTTTTTTTCTAAATCTTTATATACATCGATATTTGTAAAGCGAAACCTTTTTTCAATTTCTTTGTCAGATATGTTCATCGTTTTTATCATTTCTAAAAACATATCACATAAATGATGATAGGATTTTTTTTCTATTTCTAATCGTTCGTTTTCTGATAAATGAGGAAGTGCTAAAGCTATATTAGCACGAACTGTTTTTTTTCTGTAACCAATAACTTTATAAACAACCAGGTACACAAAATCAGAGAAAATATACAACAAACGAAAAGGTAATATTGAAATTATCCATAAAAGCGGATAAATGAATAAGTAAATTAAAAACTGCATTTATTAAATAATAATTTATACAAATATAATCTATTTCTGAGAACTAGAATTTTTCAATAGAATTAGTATCTTTAGAGTCTTTAAAATTTTTTTATGAATCCGATAGTTTTATTGTTGATTGCCTCAAATGTTATTTTTAGTTACAAAGGCTTTAATGATTATGATTTTTTTAGAAAAAATGATTTCTGTGTAAGGAATATCCGTGCAGGAGAACAAAGTAGAATGTTTTCTTCAGGATTTTTACACGCCGATTGGGGACATCTTTTCTTCAATATGTTCACATTGTATATGTTTGCTCCTGTTGTAATAGATGAATTAGGAAATGCTTTTTTTATCATTATTTATTTAGCGAGTTTGCTGGGTGGTAGCTTGTTGTCACTTTATTTTAATATGGATAATCCTATGTATAGGGCAGTAGGAGCTTCAGGAGCGGTTACAGGCATATTGTATTCAGCGATTTTGATACAACCAAATCAAGAATTGTATTTTGTTTTTTTACCAATCAAAAATTTTGGAATACCCGCTTATATTTTCGGTATAGGATATTTATTGTATTCTATTTATGGGATGAAAGCTAAAAATGACAATATAGGTCATACGGCTCACTTTGGGGGAGCTATAGCAGGTTTTGCCTTAACTTTGTTTAGAGAACCACAAATGCTTACTGAAAATACTCAGATGGTAATACTTTTAGCCATTCCTATAATGTTGTTATTTATTTTGACTAAAACGGGGAAATTATAATTGGCATACAATTTGAATATTTTAAACAAACTAAAAATTAAAATACAATGAAAAACTTAGTATTAACGCTAATAACATTATTTACAGTTATGACACACGCACAAGAGCAAAAGCAACCCATTCCGCAAGTTAATGTGAATGGTGAAGGAAAAATTAAAGTAACTCCAGATATTGCTTGTGTATCTCTTGGTGTTGAAAATACAGGTAAAGATGCTACTGAAGTAAAAAAAGCAAATGATGTAATTATAGACAAAGTCTTAAAGTATATTAAGACTTACGGGATTTCTCCTAATGATTTTCAAACCACACAAGTGAGTTTGTATAAAAATTATGATTACGAAAAGAAAAAATACAATTATGTAGCAAATCAGACAATCAGCATAATTTTGAAAGATATTAAGAAGTATGATGAATTTATGATGGGAATTACAGATACTGGAATCACTAATATAGGCGGGGTAGAATTTAAAACTTCAAAATTAGAGCAATACGAATCTGAAGCACGTAAAAAAGCAGTTTTAAATGCAAAAGCAAAAGCAAACGATTATATCCAAGCATTAAACTTGAAGATGGGGAAAGTTTTATTAATAACAGATAATTCGACTACGTTTTACCCACAAGTAGCAATGTATAAAGGAGGAATGAGAGCAGAAGCAATGGATGCAGCTCCAAGAGAAACTTTAGCTATAGGTCAAATTGAAATCACAGCAAATGTTCAAGTAGCTTTTGCTATAGAGTAAAAATAATTTTTTAATAAGTTGAAGGAGGCTGTAATGCCTCTTTTTTATTAAGTTAAGTGTGGTTTTTTGTTGCTTGTGAAAAAAATAATTGTCAGTTTATTGGTAATAGCGGTTGCTTTTTTATGCTTAATTTGTTGGGGGCTTTACCTAATGGAAATTGAAGACCATTATGGAGATCTTCAAGAAATTTATTTTGAATCTCAAAGTGGAGATTTGATAATTAATACCCAAACAAAAAAGTTTGGTATCATAACTAAGAATTGGAAAAGAGCCAACGTAATTACACAGCAAGGAGATACTTTAGATTTATTTGAAATCCCAATAAACTAGCAGTTTGCGAATGCAAATATATTCACTGAACACCTATGAAAATAAATGCTAAGTGAGGTAAACACCAATGATTAAAAAGGGATACCATATGTTACCTCTGACAAATAAATTTTAAACATATGAATTAATTTACATAAATGGTAAAGAAAATAAATACGAAGTTTTTAGATCAGATGAAGCAATTAATTTTCAAGAATTAGATTATAATAAATTGATGAACTATAAACATAAAGGCACGATTGAATCTGTTATAAAAAATTAATTTAAAAACTAAAAAAATTCAAAATCGAAGTTTTTTACTTATAAATATAAGCTTTAAGCTAATGTTAATAAGACTAAAGCTAACATATGTAAGCTTTACACTAATATTAATAAGCTTAAAACAAACAAAAGTAAGTTTTTAACAAATAAAAGTAAGTCTAAAGCTAATATATGTAAGCTTTACACTAATATTAATAAGCTTAAAACAAATAAAAATAAGTTGTTGACTAATAAATTAACTCTTTTAGCTTATAAATGTAAGTTCTATACTAAATAGAATTTAGTGATAACCTAAAAATGGGGTATTGAAAGAAAATAGTCGTGTTGAGATATTATCACATTTTAATAAGCGTGAAATGATTTTTGTAGAAATCTGTTTTGTTATATTTGGCGGAGTTTATAAAAGTATTTCACAGAGTATTGTTGAGGTATAAATAAAAATGAAATAACTGTTTATGAGTATAATTACATATTTAAAAGATATTCCAATAATGAAGAGGATATTTGGGATAGTAATCATAATTGCTGGATTCTATATTTTTGTTACAACAAATATGGTTTTCGGATTATTATTTACTGTGATAGGAATAAATCTAATTTTAACTGAAGGTTCACAAATAAATCTTGAAGATAAAACCTATAGAACAATTAAATCAATTTTCGGAATTCATTTCGGCAAATGGAAATCTTGTCCAACATTCGAATATGTTTCTGTTTTTAAAACTAAAGAAAGTCAAAGAATAAATGTTGCGACTGCAACTACAGCTTTTACCAATGAAATTATATTGCTAAATCTGTTTTACAATACAAATAAATATTTAACTTTTTATAAGACAGATAATAAAGAAGAAGCATTTAAAGTTGCCGAACATTTTAGATTAGCTTTAGATGTTGATATTCTTGATGCTACAGAAACAGAAACAAAGTGGGTTTAAATATTTTTTCAACATTAAAAGTAAAAAAAAAATCCCGCATTTGATCTGAAAATCCAATGCGAGATTTGAGTGTATAACGTTTTTGTAAAACAAAAAATAAACCTTATGCAAATAAATCGTTTTTTGTTGAGATCAGATTTGTAGCAAAATAGCAACTATATTGCTAATGAATTTATGCAAGCATAAGGTTTAAAAAAAATATTTTAATAATAGAAGTGGTTTAGCTCAAAACAACTTCTTAAAAAATATTTAAATAATTTTTGAATGAGAATACTATAGTTTACACTTTATAAATTCCTCCAGAACCACTTACTTTTTCTTCAATAATTTTTGGATTCCCAGAATAGTTTATGTGTCCAGAACCTGAAACAAGTGCTTTTATAGATTTTGAAGTGTTTATGTTTATGTTGCCTGAGCCTGAAACTTGAGCTGAAACATTTTCTGAATTCATTTTTCTCGAATCAATTTTTCCTGAACCTGAAAGCGTGATTTCAAAATTATCTGTAACTCCAGATAACGTTAAATGTCCAGATCCTGAAAGCGTTGATTCTAAATTTCTAGTATTAATGTTGAGATCCATCTTACCAGAACCACTTTGAACTGTTGTAAAGTTGGATGATTTTATTTCTGTAGTAGAAGTGATACTTCCTGAACCTGAAAGTACAAGGCTTTCGATTTGTTCTACTGGTATGGTTATTTCAACTCTTCTACTAGAAGAAATGTTGAAGTTTTTTCTCATTTTTATCTTTAGATTTCCGCTTTCTACTTCGGTAACAACATATTCAAGAAGGTTTTCGTCTCCAGTAATATTTATTTTTCCTTCATTGCCACTTACAAGAGTAACTTTGAATGAGCCAGAGACTGAAATTCCGTCATAATCTGAGGTGTTTCTTGTTGCTGTGGTAATGTTTCCATTTCCTTTAATTTCATTTTTATTCCACCAGTTTTGTGCATAAAATGGTAAAAGAATGAATAATGCCGCGATGGTAAGTAACTTTTTCATAACTGTCGTTTTTTGATTAATGATTGATTATTTATTTGTTAAATGAACTGATCCATAATTTGTGATAACTGTAAATTTTGATTTTCCTGAAGCGTTCCTGTTTCCTTTATATTGATTACTATTGTTTTTTGTCGATTTCAGGCTGTAATCTAGGTCCAAATCGGTTTTTAAATTCCCATACAAACAACGAAAATCAAAATCAAATGATAATTCAGTTGGTACGTTTATTTTTATAGACGAATAATTTGCTGTAATGGTTGCATTCTTAAAATTATTTGAAGCATTAAAATCGAGTTGGGCATAATTGATACTCAAGGTTGCAATTTCTACATTGTTGAAATCCATATCGATATAGTTGCCACTACAGTTGAAGTTACCAATGTTTTTAAAGTTATAATCATTGTAGTTTCCAGTTGAATTTATTCTGTCAATGTTAGCGAAATTATATTTGTTGTAGTTTCCTGATGTACTTATGTTTTCTCCTTTTCCTATGGTTAGCCCTGAATAGTTTGCACTAAAAGCTAACTTGTTTACATAACTAATTTTTGAGTTGTCAGAATAGTTTAATGTAAAACTATTACTGCTCCCCATTAAGTCGCCTGTGATTACGTCACCATAATTACATTTGATAGCAGCGATACCATTTAACTTATTAATGAAAATATTTCCGTAATTGTTGTTTAAAACTACATTTCCTCTTTTAGGGATTAAAACGGTATAATTTATTTCATAATTTACATTAGAGTTATTGCGGTTCCAACTCCAATTATTTGATGGGAAAATGGTTTTAGCCGAAATTAATGAGGTAGTGGTCTCTAAAAAATCTACATTTATTTCTTCTATTTTTTCAATTACGGTACTTTCTTTTTTTCCGCTTACAGTGATTTTTGCTGTAATAGAAATTTTATTTTCATCCCAAAGTTGTACCGAAATAGCACCATATGAATTTGAAATTTGGGTTGTAGCATCTGCATTTACAATATATGTTTTTGCTATTGTTTTCTCTTTAGAGTGAGGGAATTTTTCTCCGCTATTATTAGCAGTACCAACAATAGAATGAAAGAGAATTAAGGTTAAAAAATTATAAAGTATTTTCATTGTGAATCATTTTTAATTGGTTGACATTATCTATTTCTTCCATAACCGATTGAATAAATGAAATTCTGGTTTGCATATTGGTAAGCAATGCGTGAATGATTTGTTTGTTTTCACCATTTTTTGCAATCTCAGTTTTTAATAAATCATAGTCTTTCTCGAGAACTTCTAACTGAATTAAGGCATCTTGAATGATTTTTTTATTCTTAGGATTTTCTTTGCTTTTTAATGTTGTTAGTTCCTTTTCCATTACAGACGAAAAATAATCTTGCGTTTGTTGTGTTTCGGGCGAAAGTTGTACTGTTGTTTTTTGATTGATGATAAAAAACGTTGTAATACTCCCAATAATAAATACAATAGAAGCTATTAATGACAACGGGAATCTGTTTCTTTTTAGCTTTGTTCCGTTCTGCGTTGCCTCGGATCTATTTTCAAGTTTAGTTAAAAATCGCTTTTCGTGACCTAGGATTGGTTCTTCTGTGTCCCAATCTTGGTTTTGAAAAAAAGGATTGTTGTTATCGTTGTAATTCATTTGTAAGGAGTTTATTTTTTAAACTTTCTTTTGCTCTACTCAACATTGTTCTGCAATTGTTTTCTGTGATTTTTAAAATCTCACTTATTTCCTCGGTATCATAACCTTCAATATAAAAAAGTGTAAATATGACTTTGTAATTAGGTTTCAATTCATTGAGTTTTTGTAAAACATATTCCACTTTTTCATTGGTTAAATTTAAATCAGTAGATGTAATTTCTTCACTAGTATCAAAATTGTCATCTAAAGACTCTATTTTATATTTGTTAGTTTTATGCAACTCAGTAATACTTTTGTTGATTACGATTCTTTTTAGCCAAGCACCAAAGGTTACATTACCACTAAAACTGTCCAACTTGTCAAAGGCATTTAAAAAACTTTCTTGCATGATGTCTTCTGCCAGTTCGTGATTATTCACAATTCTGAAAGAAACATTAAACATAGCTTTGTAATACTTGTTATAAACAGAAAGCATCGCTTTTTGGTTATTAAGTTTACATTGCTCTAGCAAAATGCTTATATCTATATTTTCGTTTTTCAAAAGCTTTTGACAGGTTGGTTTATACTAAAGACAAGTGGAAAATTTATTTGTTACAGTTTTTTTGAAAAAAAATAAAAAAAAGCCCCTAAATAGTATTTAACTTTTTAGGGGCTGTGTGTTTTTTATTTTTTAATCTTCATCATCATCGTCACTATCGTCACTATCGTCACTATCATCATTGTCATCGTCGTCATCGTCGTCGTCAACTTTATCAGCTTTTTCTTCATCAGCAGCTGTATCGTCATCGATTTCTAATTCTTTTAATGCATCTAATGAATCGTCACCTGCTAATTCATCGTCTTCGTCAAAGTTTTCAATTCTATCAGCTAATTTAGTACTTACTTTAACTAAATAAATAGTGTCTTCAGTTCTAACTTCTACTGCTTCAATCGATTCATTTTTTGCGTTTTTGAAACGAATAATGTCTGAATCATCATAACCATCAGGGAATTTTTCAACTAATAGATTTAAAATTTCACTTGTTAATTTAGAATAATCTACTATAACTCTTTTCATATTTTGGGGTATTCTTTTTATTATTGACCTAATACGTAAGCAAAAATTAATGGAGCAACAATTGTTGCATCTGACTCTACAATAAATTTAGGAGTAGTTATATCTAATTTACCCCAAGTGATTTTTTCGTTAGGTACAGCTCCAGAATAAGAACCGTAACTAGTTGTTGAATCAGAAATTTGACAGAAGTAACTCCAGAAAGGCACATCGTGCATTTCCATATCTTGATATAACATAGGAACTACACAAATAGGGAAGTCTCCTGCTATACCACCACCTATCTGGAAGAAACCTACTCCTTTACCAGCACAGTTTTTAGTATACCAATCTGCTAACCACATCATATATTCTACACCACTTTTCATTGTGGTTGGTTTAAATTCACCTTTGATACAGTAAGAAGCAAAAATGTTTCCCATAGTACTGTCTTCCCATCCTGGCACTACGATAGGTAAATTCTTTTCTGCTGCAGCCACCATCCAAGAATCTTTAGGGTCAATTTCGTAGTATTGTTGTAATACTCCAGAATTTATCATTTGGTACATAAACTCGTGAGGAAAATATCTTTCTCCAGATTTGTCTGCTTTATTCCAAATATCGAATAAATGAGATTGAAGTCTTCTAAAAGCTTCCTCTTCAGGGATACATGTGTCTGTAACACGGTTGTAGTGATTCTCTAATAAGTCCCATTCTTCTTGTGGAGATAAATCACGATAGTTAGGAACTCTTTTATACGAATTATGAGCAACAAGATTCATAATATCCTCCTCTAAATTAGCACCTGTACAAGAAATGATGTGTACTTTATCTTGACGAATCATTTCTGCTAATGATTTACCTAGTTCCGCAGTACTCATAGCTCCTGCTAAAGTAATCATCATTTTACCGTTATCTAACAAATGCTCTTCATAACCTTTTGCAGCATCAACTAAAGCAGCAGCATTGAAATGAAGGTAGTGTTTTTCTATAAACTGACTAATAGGTCCTTTGCTCATTTTTATTTAAATTGTTTGTGTTCTAATTATTGGGTTCAAATATAGATTATTTTTTATTGTAACCTAAAATTTCTAAAATATCTTCTGCTTTTTGTTCTTCGGAAAAAATTTCGTGAGCAAAAATTCCATTTTTATCTTTGTCAATCAAAATATGTCTTGGTTGCGGTAAGATACAGTGGTGTAACCCGCCGTGACCGCCTATGGTTTCTTGATATGCTCCTGTATTAAAGAAGCCAATGTATAAAGGTTTTTCTTTGTTGTATTTAGGGAGATAAATAGCATTCATATGCTGTTCTGAGTTATAATAATCATCTCCATCACAAGTTAATCCTCCTAGAAGCACACGTTCATAAGTATCATTCCAGCGATTCACTGCGAGCATAACAAAACGTTTGTTAATTGCCCAAGTATCTGGCAAAGTAGTAATGAAAGATGAGTCAATCATATTCCAATTTTCACGATCGTTTTGTTTCTTTTGATATAAAACTTGATATATTGCTCCTCCAGCTTCACCTACAGTAAAAGAACCAAATTCTGTAAAAATGTGAGGTACTGGTACTTCGGCTTCGTCACAAGCTATTTTTATTTGATTTAAAATTTCATCAACCATATATTGATAGTCGTAATCAAAAGCTAATGAGTTTTTGATAGGGAATCCACCACCTATATTTAAGCTGTCTAATGAAGGACATTCTTTTTTAAGGTTTATATAAACCTTCATACATTTTAATAATTCATTCCAATAGTAAGCGGTATCGCGGATACCAGCATTAATAAAGAAGTGAAGCATTTTTAATTCTACCTTCTTGTTGTCTTGGATTTGTTTACGGTAAAAAGGAACAATGTCTTTATAGCCAATTCCTAAACGAGAAGTATAAAACTCAAATTTTGGGTCTTCTTCTGCTGCAATACGGATACCAATCTTGAATTTTCCATCTATTTGTTCTTGTAATAAATCTAATTCTTCAAAATTATCTATTACTGGAATGGTGTTTTTATGACCATTGTTGATTAGTCTTGCAATATTTGTGATGTATGAACCACGTTTAAATCCATTACAAACTACAAATGTGTTTTTGTTAATTCTACCATCATCCATTAATCTTTCAACAATATCAATATCAAATGCTGAAGACGTTTCGATATGAATATTATTTTTTAAAGCTTCATTTAAAATAAATTCGAAATGAGAACTTTTAGTACAATAACAATAATAATATTTTGCTTCATACCCGTGTCTTTCCATTGCATTACGAAACCACATTTTGGCTTTGTTTATGTTTTGGGAGATTTTAGGTAAATAAGTGAATTTTAGTGGAGTACCATACTCCTCTACCAATTTCATCAAATCTATTCCGTGAAATTGTAAATGGTCTTTATTTAAAGAAAATTCCTCTTGAGGAAAATAAAATGTTTGATTAATTAAATCGAAATATTTTGTATTCATTTAGCGCTCAATAAATTGTAATTAAAATTAATAAAAAAACTCTAATACAATTTATTCAGATACGAATATTCGCAAAAATGATTTCTAACTCGGTATAAAGCGGTACATCCATATTGGGGCAAAAATAAAAAAATATCTTTTTTTACTGCAAAGTTTTATTTAAAAAAAAATCAATTTTTATAATCTTCAAAAGCCTCTAAAATAATAGGGTTGTCAATTGTTTGATTAATTACGCAGTGTCCTATTTTATCAATTAAACTAAATTGAACCACTCCAAATTCATTTTTTTTATCGTGAATTAGTAAGTTAATAATCTCATTTATCTCATTTTGATTGAAAGAGATAGGCTCATAAATATGTTGAATTTGATTTTTGATTTCTAAATACTCTTCAAAAGTTAAGATTTGTTTTTTGAAAGATAGATAGCTTTCTAAAATCATACCACAAGCAATAGCTTCTCCGTGTAATAATCTTTCTTTTGAAGGTTCTTCTAAAAAGTAAGTTTCAATGGCGTGTCCTAATGTGTGTCCAAAGTTTAAAGCTTTTCGTATTCCATTTTCTTTAGGGTCTTCAGTCACTATTTTAGCTTTTATAGCAACAGATTCTTCAATCAAACCGTCAAATTCATCAAAATTAATTTCTGATAAATCTTTGAATTTTTCCCAATGGCCTCTATCTGCTATTAATCCGTGTTTTAGCATTTCTGCTAATCCAGAACGCATCTCTCTTTGAGATAATGTTTGAAGATAACTGGTGTCAATCAGAACCATATCAGGTTGCGTAATAGTTCCTATTTGATTTTTTAAACCACCTAAATCTACTCCGTTTTTTCCTCCAACAGAAGCATCTACCATCGATAATAGTGTAGTAGGGATATTTATAAAGGCTAATCCACGTTTGAAGGTTGATGCAATAAAACCTCCCATATCTGTAATGACACCGCCACCTATATTAATGACTAAACTTTTTCTATCGGCACCTAATTCTGTTAAGGCTTCCCAAACACTTACGCATGTTTCAATAGTTTTGTTTTCTTCTCCAGCTTCTAATTCAATAATTTCAAAAGGAATATCTGTTTCTAGTTGAGGTAAAAAATAAGGAAGGCAATTTTCATTTGTATTTTCATCAACAATAATGAAAATTTTTGAAATTGGTTTTTCTGTCAAATATTTATTTAGAACAGCATATCCATTCTGGATGAAAATAACATTAGAGTTTGTAACCATTTTTGTTGTAAATGTTAAGAAATAAGTGCAAAATAAAGTAAAATTACTATAATAAAATAACGATGTGTTTTATATTTGCTCAACATTTTAATAATTATGGAAAAAATATTTGATAATACTCAAAACGCTTTTACTTTAAAAAGCGATACAGAACTAGAACGTGCTTATTTTCTTTTTAAATTAATAGATTCACAACCATTAGTAAGAATAGGTACCGCAGTTACAAATTTTGCATTGAAAGCTCATTTGCCTGTTGAAGGTTTGATTAGAGCAACAGTTTTTGACCATTTTTGTGGTGGTGTTTCTGAAGACGATTGTATTCCTGTTGTGGATAAAATGTACACTAAAGGGGTTTCATCAGTATTGGATTATTCTGTAGAAGGGAAAGAAGATGAAACTGCTTTTGACGATGCGATGAATAAAACGTTAAAAATTATCAATTTCGCTAAAGAAAAGAAAGCCATTCCTTTTGCGGTTTTTAAACCAACAGGTTTTGGGCGTTTTGAATTATATCAAAAATTAGGAGAAGGACAAAAACTTGATACTAATGAGCATGAAGAATGGGATAGAGTAGTAGAACGTTTTGATAAAGTTTGTAAAGCAGCTCACGATAATGATATAGCTTTGTTGATTGACGGTGAAGAAAGCTGGATGCAGGATGCTGCTGATAATTTAGTTGCCGAGATGATGCGTAGATATAATAAACAAAAAGCAATTGTTTATAATACGTTACAAATGTATCGTTGGGATAGGTTAGAATATTTAAAAAAGTTGCATCAGCAAGCTCAAGAAGAAAATTTCCATATTGGGATGAAGCTAGTACGTGGGGCATATATGGAAAAAGAAAATACTAGGGCTGAAGAAAAAGGGTACAAATCGCCAATTTGTGCTTCAAAACAAAAAACAGATTATAATTTTGATGATGCTGTTTCTTATATGATGGAGCATATAGATAAGATGGCCATTTTTGCAGGTACACATAATGAAGACAGTTCATACAAATTGATGGAGTTGATGGCTCATAAAGGAATCGCTAAAAATGATTTTAGAGTTTGGTTTGGTCAATTATATGGTATGAGTGATAATATTAGTTATAATTTAGCTGCTAGTGGTTATAACGTAGCGAAATATTTACCATTTGGTCCTGTAAAAGATGTTATGCCATATTTAATTCGTCGCGCTGAAGAGAATACCTCTGTAGCTGGACAAACAAGTCGTGAATTGTCTCTAATAAAAAAAGAAAGAGATAGAAGAAAAGGGAAAAACTAATGCATTTAACCATTCTTGGGTGTTACGCAGCAACACCTCGAACATTTACAAATCCTACTTCGCAAGTTTTAGAAATCAATAATAAATTGTTTTTAATAGATTGTGGAGAAGGAACTCAAGTGCAGTTACGAAAAAACAAGGTTAAGTTTTCGGCAATAAATCAGATTTTTATATCACATCTGCATGGAGACCATTTTTATGGTTTGATAGGTTTAATTTCTACTTTTAATTTATTAAATAGAGTTAATCCTTTGACTGTTTACGGCCCTGAAGGAGTAAAAGAAGTTATAAAATTACAGTTGCGATTGTCTAACTCTTGGCCACAATATGAACTTAATTTTGTAGAGTTAACTTCTAATGAGTCAGAAATGATATTCGAGGACGATAAAGTAATTGTAAAAACCATACCATTAAAACATAGAGTATATACTAATGGTTTTTTATTTCAGGAAAAACCGAAAGAACGAAGACTTAATATTGATATAGTACAAGAATACGAAATTGATAAATGCTATTATCAAAACATTAAAAACGGAAGAGATATTGTCCTTGACGATGGAAGAGTAATACCTAATGCTGAATTAAGCTTTGATCCTCCAGCGCCAAAGAGTTATGCTTTTTGTTCAGATACTATGTATGAAGAAAGTGTTATACCAATTATAAAAGGTGTAGATGTACTTTATCATGAAGCTACTTTTTTAAATTCCGAAGAACATTTAGCAGAAAAAACAATGCATTCTACTGCTAAACAAGCAGCATTAATTGCTAAACAAGCAGAAGTAAAGAAATTAATATTAGGGCATTATTCTACAAGATATGAATCTATAGATTTGTTTAAGAAACAAGCTAAAGAAATTTTTGAAAATGTTCTTTTGGCAGATGATGGAGTTGTATTCGAATTTTAAAGTTATGAAGAAAGTAGTTATAACAGGAGCAAATAGAGGTATTGGTTTAGCTTTGGTCACTAAATTTTTGAATGAAGGGTTTGCGGTTATAGGTACATCAAGAAGTAAAGATGCTTTTACAATTTCACATCCTGATTTGAGAATAATTGCATTAGATTTAACTTCTCAACTATCAATTGAAAATGCAGTAAATGATATAAAATCGATTTTTGGGACTATTGATTTACTTGTTAACAATGCTGGAGTAGGATTAGACTTGGATTCTGAAATACCTGAAGATGAATTGATCAGAGCAACTTTTGAGACGAATGTTTTCGGATTAATTAATTTTACTGAAGCTGTTAAAGATTTGTTGAAGGAAGGAGGAACTGTTTTTAATATTTCATCGGTAATGGGGATGTTAAATAGAGAAAAACTAGTTCCTAATGCAACTGCATATAGAATGTCTAAATCGGCGGTGAATATGTACACCAAAACATTGTCTGCAAGATTGATGGATAAAAATATTAAAGTAGTATCTATTCATCCTGGTTGGGTAAAAACCGATATGGGAGGAATTGAAGCAGATATTACGCCCGAATTTTCAGCAAATGGAATATATAATTTGTATAAACAAGATATTCCTACAAATACATTTTGGGCAGCTGAAACCCAAACACAATTAAATTGGTAACAATATGCAAGATTTAGGTGATTATAGAAAATCATATGAAAAGAGTGAACTTCTTGAAAATTCTATTCCTGAGGATCCAATAAATTTGTTTAATAGATGGTTTCATGAAGTTGAAGATTTTGGTGGAGTAGATGAGGTAAATGCGATGACTGTAGCAACAATTGGTTTAGATGGTTTCCCTAAATCTAGAGTTGTATTGTTAAAAAAGTATAACGAAGAAGGGTTTGTATTTTATACTAATTATAATTCAGAAAAAGGGAGAGCTATTGCTCAAAATCCAAACATTTGTTTATCTTTTTTTTGGCATTCTATGGAGCGACAGGTTATCATAAAAGGAGTTGCAAAAAAAGTTGATGCAATTATGTCT
>JASGCW010000084.1:10376-15138 GCA_030053945.1 Limnohabitans sp. | reverse complement strand
AATGAAGATATTATTGATTTAAAAAGGGTAGCTGCTTAAGTCGAACTCACGTTAAATAATACAAAAATAGGTATGTATGTTGAAAATGTAAGAATGTCAAGCCTGATTGTCAATTTTGAGAACTGATATATTTGTGTTTTACGATTTTTAATTTGTAATCATTGTTTCTATTTTTATTCTAGTTTTTTATTTCGAAGCAGGAATATAATGAACTTATGTTTAATAATAATTTTGTTTTATCAGAAGATGTAATTTCTTATAAAATTGCCTATTTTTTTATCTAGAATTGATAAATCAATAATATTTTTTTTAAATATTAAAAAAACTATATTTGCACCCAACAAAAAAAAACAGCATTTATGAGAAAATTAATTTTAATTTGTCTTCTTGCATTAGTATATGCTTGTGGACCTAAACCGATTGATGTTCAATCGACTGTTATTTCTGCGGATGTGCCAGATGAAACATTGGCAACAACAGAAGATTTGGAAGTGGGACGAGTATTGTATCAAGAAAAATGTAAAGGATGTCACAAACTTTACAAACCAGAAAAATTTGATAAAAAGACTTGGATTCATAATATGGATTGGATGTCACCTATCGCAAAATTAACCCAGAAAGAAGCTCGACAAATCTATGTTTATTTAGCAAGAAACGCAAAACCTGAAGAAAAATAAGATTTTGGGTTTTTCGAAAGACCCTTTATTGAAGTAATATTTATTTGGGTATCTTGTTTTTTTAATATAAGAACAAAAAAATGACCAGTTAAAATTTGATATTAATTTAGCTGGTCGTTTTTAATTTTTTATATGGAGTCTTAGGTAGATTTTCTAAGATATAAATGTGCTTTTTCTTTATTTTATAATTTAGTAAAGGTCAAAATTTACTTCAGTTGATACTGTTTTTGCTAATTTGTATCCAATAATACTTGGTACTTCAATTTTAAAATCTTCAAGTTTGATATTAAATTTAGAAGCTACATTGATTCCTCCGTTAGTAGTTTTCCTTATTTTTGTGAGGATAGATACGTTTTTACTTACTCCGTGCATTTGCAATACGCCTGTTAGTGTAAATGTTTCTCCTTCAGTAGTTATTTTATTTATATTGAAATTTTCAATTTTTCCTACTAAAGTTGATTTTGGGTATTTATCACTTTCAAGGTAATTTTCATTAAAATGTTCTTGCATTAAAGCTGTTTTGAATTTGAACAATTTAATTAATACTACAGAGGCTATATCTCCGGTCTTCGTATTTATTGCACAAATTACATTTTCGTTTTTTGCTTTAATTTCTTCAAAGCTGGTTGCAGATGCTTCAAAAGTGACATTTCCAGTTTTACAAACTACTTTTTCTTGAGCATGCATTACTAATCCTAGTAATATTGTAAAAAAAATAAACTTTGTTCTCATAATAATGCTTAAGCGATAATTAGTTTTCAAGTAGACCGTCAGTTTGCCATTGTTTTAAAGTATTAATTTTGTCTTGCGACATTTGACCAGATGGTGGCATTACACCTGTTCCAGTTCTTTGTATTCTATCTATTACATTTGAAATGTTTCCTTTAGCAGTATTATAAGTGTTTAATGGAGATTGACCACTGCCTGGATGGCAACCTATACAATTACTATCAAAAATAGCTTTTGCATTTGCATTATAGGTGATTTTAGTTCCAGAGCTAGGAGTAGGAGTGTAAGTGTTGCTAATACTTGGTTCACTACTCTTAGAACAGCTTGATAAAAGAGCCAAAGTAAAAAATGATGCTAAAAAGATTCTTTTCATAGTTATTTTTTTGATTTTAATGGTTTATTAATAAAATAATTATAAATTTGTAATGATAAAAGTTGTATATACAAATATATAATATATAAATGATTTAATTGATAAAAATATGTTAAAAAACTTTTTTTTGTGTTTTTCGTTATTCTTTGTAAATGTTTTTTTTGCACAAGATGACTTGTTGAATGGGTTAGAAGATTCAAACAATCAAGCAGTAGAGTCAGCATTTAAGTCTTTAAAAATAGTTAATTTGGAGTCTACTAAATTGGCTTCAAAAAAAGACTTATATTTTATAGTTTCTCATAGATTTGGATATCTGAATGATGGTTTCGAAAACTTTTTTGGTTTGGACAATGCGACAACCCAAATTAAAATGGTTTATGGTGTAGCTAATGATCTTACAGTTCATCTTGCAAGAAGTACTTTTGGTAAGACTTACGATTTAGGAGCTAAATATAGAATTGTAAATCAGAAAAATAATGGGTTTCCAGTGACTATAGTAGGTTATAATTCCCTTGCAATTAATTCTGCTTTGAATAAGGATAACTTTCCATTGTTAGAATTTAAACACAGATTAGCCTACAATACACAATTGCTTGTGTCTCGAAAGTTCAACGAAAAATTAACATTAGAATTAGCACCAACTTTCTTTTATGAAAATCTAGTAGTGATTCCTGAGCAAAACAATGCTCAATACGCAATAGGGGCAGGTGGAAGATATAAGTTGTCAAAACGTTTTTCTTTAAATATGGATTATGTAGCTCATTTGAATAGAGCTAAGGAATCAGTTTTTAAGAATCCACTTTCTGTAGGTGTAGATTTAGACACAGGAGGACACATTTTTCAGATGTTTTTTACCAATTCTAGTGCAATGCACGATGCAGGTTATCTAGGTAGAACTTCTGGCGATTGGGGAAAAGGTGAAATAAGCTTTGGTTTTAATTTAGTTAGAGTTTTTTAATCTGATGTTTCCTTATAAAAAAGTTTTTCAATTTATAGTATGTATCAATTTGTTGATTTCAAATTTTCTTTTCTCTCAAAATGGGAATGATATTTTTGAAATTTCTAGGAAAGGTACTGTAAAAGAGATGGGAGCTATTATTGAAAAGATTGGAAAAGATAAGATTAATGCAGTTAATGATAAAGGTTATACACCATTAATTTTATCGTGTTATAATGGTAATGAAGAAGTAGCTTTATGGCTAATTAAAAACAAATGCGATGTGAATTATAAAAGTGTAATGGGGACTGCTTTGATGGCAGCAGTTGTAAAAGGGAAGACTAGTTTAGTTAATCTTTTATTAAGCAATGAAGCAGATCCTAATATTACGGATTCAAATAATGCTACAGCTTTGCATTTAGCAACGATGTTCAAGAATTATGACGTTATGCGTAGTTTGATTAAAGCAAAGAATATTAATCTAGAGGTTAAAGATAGTAGGGGGAAAACAGCATTTGACTATGCAATAATGTTGAATGATGATGCTTTAATAGAAATTTTAAAGTCTAAAAAATAAGTAATACAAAATAAATAAATAAATTATTAATTTAAAAATACCACTAATGAGAAAAATTTTTTACCTAGGATGCCTTTTTTTATCTGTACTCGGATTTTCACAAACTTATAGTACAGGAGTAGTTCAGTTAGATGTTGATTATACTGCTAAAATTGATGTGAATTCAACTACCGTCACCTTAACACTTGTTGGACCATCAACAGTTTGGTTAGGACTCTCTTTTGATACAGCCTCACCAATTATGGGGGCAAGTAATGCTAATAAAGATGTAGTAATTTTTATAAATGGTACAACTTTAAGTGATAGAAAGTTATCGGGCGGACAGAGTACTCCAACTACAGATACACAGAATTGGACAATATCATCAAATACTGTAAGTGGATCAACAAGAACTGTAATAGCAACCAGAACTAGGGTAGCTACAGAAGCATCTGATTATACATTTCCTGTTGCAGCACAAGCACTAAGTTTAGGATGGGCAAAAGGAAGTTCATCAACATTAGCTTACCACGCTTCAAGAGGAGCAACAACAGCTAATTTAACATTAGGAGCAGAAAGTTTTGTGATGGACTCTTTTAAAATCTCTCCTAATCCTGCTTCAGAATTTTTAACTTTGGAATTGCCTAAGGAAGTTACAAGTGGTGAATTGAAAATATATGACCAACAAGGAAAAGTTGTTGTTAAAGAAACTGTTACTAGTCAAAACAATATTGTAAATTTATCAAAATTAGCAAAAGGTACTTATATAACAGTTCTAAGAACGGAGTTCGGTAATGCTGTAAGAAACTTAATTGTTAACTAATTAGAATTTTTTAATTCTACATTATATTTGGAGAGGTTCGCAAGAGCCTCTTCACTTTTATAATCAAAGGTTTCTTCGTGATTTTGTTTCTCTTTTTTATTTGCAATTAGTTTTACACAATTATAAAAACGTCGAATTTCATCATCTGTGGATAATAGTAATCCTGGAACAGAAGCATTGTTGCCGTTTTCGTCTTTTGCAACCATTGTAAAATAAGAAGAATTACAATGTTTTATTTTACCAGTTTGAATATTTTCAGCTTCTACCCGAATACCCACAATCATAGAGGTTTTACCCACATAATTTACAGATGCCTTCATAGTTACCAGTTCACCAACTTCGATAGGTGCTAAAAAATCGACAGTATCGACAGAAGCAGTTACACAATAATGCCCTGAAAATTTTGACGCACACGCAAAAGCAATTTGATCCAACAAAGATAAAATATATCCCCCGTGAATTTTTCCACTAAAGTTGGTATGTGAAGGTAACATCAATTCTGATATTACGACTTTAGATGCTTTTACTGATTTGAATTGACTCATAAAATGTGTTTTAATAATGCATTCCCTTTTTTGTTATTGAAGTTCCCATGGTGATTGAGGCTCCGATGGTGATTGAGGCTCTCGAAATCACCGATTGTTGATACTCTCACGGTGATTGAGGC
>JASGCW010000084.1:0-10276 GCA_030053945.1 Limnohabitans sp. | reverse complement strand
GGTGATTGAGGCTCTCGAAATCACCGATTGTTGATACTCTCACGGTGATTGAGGCTCTCGAAATCACCGATTGTTGATACTCTCACGGTGATTGAGGCTCTCGAAATCACCTATAATTGAGGCTCTCGAAGTTGGCTGAGGCTCTCGAAGCCAACATTCTATAATTACCTATTAAAAATGGGAGATTTTTCTTCACTTACATTGGTGATGAAGTATTTTGTATCTCCCCACCACGGAAACGTTCTATAGCGTTCTTCGTAGGTGACTTTTACATAACGTCCTTCCAAGCTGCGAAGTTTTTGAATAGTTGCTTCTTCATTATCCAAAATTGAAAAAGCAAAGATTTTATTACCTGATAATCCTTGACTTAATTCACCTTCCCAAGTTTTGAATATATATCCTTTGTGGCTAAATTTAATCAATTCGCCAGTACGAGTGCCTTCGCTATAAGTAGCATAATATAATGCCGTGAAAAATAAAGTAAATCCAACAAGAATTGTGGCTAATCCGATGAATATAAATTTGCGTAACATAGTTTTTAGTTTAATGTGTTAGTATCGTTTGTTTCTGCTCTATTGATGATAGCTTCTGGTAAAGATTTTTTTGCTTTGGCTCCCATTTTTTTTAATTTTTCTACACTGGTTACCAAATTGCCTTTTCCTTCCACTAATTTGTTCATTGCTTGTGAATATTCGCTTTTTGCTTCGTCCATTCGTTTGCCTATTTTAATCAAATCGGAAACAAATCCTTCAAATTTATCATATAATGCACCCGCTTGACGTGCAATTTCATAAGCATTTTCCTGTTGCTTTTGGTTGGTCCACATACTATCAATAGTTCGTAAGGTTGCTAATAGGGTAGATGGAGTTACTATAACAATATTGCGTTCAAAAGCTTTGTTGTATAAAGTTGCATCTTCTTGTAAAGCTAATGCAAAAGCAGGTTCAATAGGTATAAAAAGTAATACAAAATCAGGACTTTCTATTTTGTATAAATCCTGATAATTTTTTTCGCCTAGTTGATCCACGTGTCGTTTTAAAGAAGCTACGTGTTCTTTTAGAAATTGTACTTTTAAATTATCGTCTTCTTCGTTTACATAACGTTCATATGCTGTTAGGGTTACTTTAGAATCGACAATCATTTTTTTACCATCAGGCAGGTTAATGACTACATCGGGTTGCAGGCGTTGTCCTTCGTCGTTAGTGAAACTTTGTTGGACTTCATACTCCCGACCTTTTTCTAAACCTGATTTTTCCAGTACGCGCTCCAGTACTAGTTCGCCCCAGTTACCTTGCATTTTACTATCGCCTTTTAGAGCTTTGGTCAAATTGAGGGTTTCTTTGCTCATTTGTGCGTTCATCTCGCGCAAACCTAAAATTTGTTGGCGTAAGGCAGCGTGATAATCAATGCTTTCTTTGTGGGTATCTTCGACTTTTTTCTCAAAGTTTAGGATTTTGTCCTGTAATGGCGAAAGGAGATTTTTTATATTTTCTTTGTTTTGCTCAGTAAATTTAGTCGATTTTTCCTCTAATATTTTGTTGGCAAGATTTTCAAATTCTTTGGTGAATTTTTCTTGAAGTTGCTCTACTTCTTGCTTTTGTTCTTTATTTCGTTCTAGTAAATTATCAAAATCGACTTCTTTTTTTGAGAGTTGAATGGCAAGGGCTTCCTTTTCGTTGCGAATACCATCTTTTTCTTGATTGAGTTGAGATAATTGTTTTTCCCAAGTCCCTTTTTCCGACTGAAATTGTGATTTTAATTGTTCAATTTGGGAAAGCAATCCGTTAATTTTTTCCTCAAAAGTCGCAGTCGTAGTTTTTGCCGAAGCCGAAAAGATGATTTTTCCCAAATAAATTCCTATTCCTAAGGCAATGATGAATGTGGCTAGTACAATAAGTGTGTCTGACATGGTTTTGTTTTTTTCAATGTGTAAATTTAGGAATTTGTTTTTAAGTTTTTGTTTGTTTTTTGTGAAGAAGTATGTATCCTAAACTTAGAAGAAAGCAGCTGGATTGATTTTGATTTATGGACAAAAGTTTTGCCTTATCATAGAAAATTAAAATGCCAAAAGTTAATTAAGAAGCTGTCCAAAAAGTTTAATTTCTTTTTGGACAACTTTTGAATATTCTAAATGTTAGATTCAGAAAGAATTAATGAGGCATTGGCATATTGAAGTAAATAGAAACCGTGAAGTTTACCGTTTTGGTAATTAGCTTCGTTTGATTCTCTTAAATTTTGAATTTTATTTTTTGCTGCTTCTTGAACTGATTTGATAGCTTTATTTTTAGAATTTAAATCTATGCGCTCTAAAATATGTTTAGGTATTTGATGTGCCTTTAATCTACCATTATTACGATCATCGCATATAAAACCTTGGTCATTTGTATCAATTTTAAATAAATCTTTTAAATCAGGTGTGTCTAATACTAAAAAACCATTTTGATAAGCTTTTTCACCGACTGGAATTTGTTGGTCTTCTACTAAAAGTAATATGCCATTATTTTGTAAACATTTGGTTATTTCGCCGTCTTTCTTGAAAAGATTTATCCAGTTTTTGGATTCTATTTCGTGAAGTACATTACACATAATCACTATGTCAAAACTTTCTCTATCGTGATCTGTAAATAACTCACTGAAGTCATTATAATATCTTTTACTAGCATCATCATAAACTCTTTCTAGTGCCGAAATACAAATGTCTTTATCAGAAGAATATTTATCATATCCTACATAGTCTATAGACTTTTTAAGATTTGTTTGATCTATACCGTCTAGTTCATATATGTTAGATATAAGCCTTCCTTTTCCTACGCCATAATCCAGAATTTTTATGGTTTCAGTCTCTTTTTTATCTATGAAACTTAAAATTTGTTTTTTTATTTGCCTTGATTGGGGATCCTGTGCTTCTGTAAGTACTACTCCAGGTTCAAAAAGACTTTCAATGCAATAGTTAATAGTTGCGTATTGAGCAGGTAAACCTATAAAATCTTGAAGCTTCCCCCTCCTTTCTTCATCACCCAATAAGCTTGATAAAACTTGGTCAGGGATTTTTCCAGCATGTTTTATTTCGCCATCATTAACATACCACAGGTGTGATGGATCAAAATGCGAAATTAGAGGAATTGAATGGGTTGCAATCCAAACTTGACCATTGCTAACACATTTTACAATTTTATCGATTGTTTCAATTAAAGCAGATGGATGTAAATGATTTTCGGGTTCGTCTAAAACTAAAATCAAGTTTTCCATCGCTTGTTCTTGTTTGTATATAGAAATTAAAAATTGAATAATAATTATTTGACCATAGGATAAATTAGATTGACCAAGAGGGAATCCAAAAATTGTAGCTTCACCATCTATATTTCTTTCTAAAGAGGTAGAAAAAAAAATTTTTATAATTTCTTGCAACTGCTCATAGTCGGAAATAGCGTTTGCTTTCTCTTCTTCATTACCATTAAAATTTTGATGAGTTGCATGATGCCATCTATCCTGTATAAATTGAATTTTTGGAAAAACTATTTCGGATATTAAATCTGTATTAAGTGAATCGTATTCACATGCTCTTTGTTTTACTTCATATTTGTTGAGTCTATTTGGATCTGTAAGACCCAATTTTGTTGGAACAAATTTTATAAAACTATAAGGAACATCGCTCTCAACGTCAGTTTCAATATAATTCCATTTAAGTTCCTGAGTAATTTTATTTATATGATTTTCAGCAGTTTCTATGCTTTTTTTGAAAGTAATTTCATTAGAGTTATTTTCTTCTTGTGTTTTTAAATCTGTCTTTAAATTTTCAATTCCATTTTTACTTACATTAATTCTCGACTCATTAGCTGACAAAGTATTTTGAAGTTCTATTTTTCTAGATTTACTAGGTTTTTTTTTGAAATTATTAAAAATTTTATTCAAAATTCTTGTTTTCCCTGAGCCATTTTTTCCTGCAATAATTACTAGGTTGGATAATTTTTGCATTTTAATGTCTTTAAGACCATCATTTTCGCCAATATTTTCAGGAATATTAACTTTCGTAATTTTCATTTTTGTTAGTTTTTATAAAAGAAGTTATGCTGTTTGTTTTTTGCAAAAATGTGAATTTAAAATGAAAAATAATGCTGTAGCTTTAATATATTTTTTCTATCCATAAAAACCACCCCTTCAATTACTCAAAGGGGGGTGTTTCTGTAAAAAAAGTTATTTATAAATAGAAGGTTACCCCTCATAATAATACACTTCGTGTCCTTCATAAACACTAGGTGGTTGCCATTTGCTCAACATTTTAAATAAAACTTGTTCAGGAACTTTGGCATCGCGGTTATGGTTTTGTTGTAACCATTTTTTATATGGTTTTTCAATATAATGCAGGATTACTTTTGCTTTGTAATCTATAAACAACTCAATAAGTTGCATACGCATTAATTGCGAAGTGTTGGTTGCATTCCAAACAAAATCCTGACCAGAAGCTAAATATGCCTTCGCCATTTTTTTTGCTTCCTGAACAATTCGGCCGTTACCCGCTGTGTCTGTAGGTGCTATTTTATGCTGAATACGTAAGGCATCTAACGAAATGACAGGCAAATCGAATTGGTTTTTAATAAAATAATCTTTACCCATTCCAGGCAATGCAGACATCACGTGCACGGTGCATTTGTAAGCGTCAAAAGGTTGGTAGTCGGGGTACATTTCGGCTGTATTGAAATAATGAAACCTACCTTCGCTACTTATAAAATCTCGAGGTTTGTCCCAGCAATCTTGTTCTTCGCACATCATTTTAAAAAGCGAAATTCGGTCCAGCATTTCTTGTTGGTCGTTGCAAATTCTGCCTAATATATCGGCTTTGGCTAAAATATAAAGCCACTCGGTATTCGTTTCAAAAGCTACTTTTAGCAATTCCTTTTCGGGATTTTGTTTTTCCATTAACCAAATAGGAAATCCGTGGTAACGAACTAATCCAACTAATTGTTCTCTTTCAAATAGCGATAACCCACCTTTTTCAAACAAAATTTGTCTGAAGGTAAAAGCTCCTTTTTTTGCATGACCAGGCGATTGTATTCGGCCGTTTTCAGTGATTGTTGTACTACGCTTTTCAATATCATGGGCGAGAGCAGCGGCTAAAAGGAAAGCTTGTTCATAGTGAGCGAGTGCTTTGAATTCAGGCAGATTTTGCATTTCTTTCAGTACCATTTGGGTATGAATAGCCACATCGCCCTCGGCGTGATGAATAGCATCCTGAGGTACGTTTTTCATATCGGCCACCCAAGAAAATTCTAGTTCAAGGGCAGCCCAGTCGTTATAATTATTTGTTAATGTCCACATTTTTTTCCCAATTTAATTGCGCTCTTTTCCAGTTTCTTGTCCAATGTTCATCGGTTTTTACATGATTTTTTCTTACGTATTTAAAAACGTTTTTGTAAAAATCATCAACTAAATAACCTTGTGTGTTTCGTGCTACAATGCCTTCCATAGTGCACGGTTCTTGTGTGTGTATGTCATACGAATCAAAAACACTTGGTCGCGCAATAATTTCTAATACTTTTTCTTTTAGTGTTACTTCAGTTTCTTCCTTTGGTATAAATAGATCTAAAACGGGTACGGTTTTTAAATCTAAAAGGGAAGCATAAAAAACAACTTCTTCCCAAGATAACCAATGGTCTTTATACCGAGCGGCAAAGACATAAAAATGACTTTCGATATTTTGATAGGCAATAGAATGTGTGGCGTATAAATTTTCGCCAAAAATTTCTAAATCTTTCAATTCATTTTTAATTAAATGCCAATACTCTTTTAGGTAATTAGCCCAAGGATGTGTGGTAGGAGCTGCGTGCGAACGAGCAAAAACGCCGTACTGATTTAAGCAGGTGTTTTCACCATCTAATTTTTCTGTAATTAACAACTCGGGTATTTGTTGTATATAATCCCAATATTCGTGACTTATACGATCGTCGCTGGTGGTGCCAGGAGAAAAGGGAAAATGATACGTTCTGTTATATTTTTTTGATAAACTCATACGTGTAATTTTTATATTAAGAATAGCCATAACGGGTTGCCTCAAGGTAATTGAGGTCTAGTCAATGGGTTATATAAAAAGTATTACACGGTAAATGGTATTAAAAAGATTAAAAATTATTTCATAATCGTGGCGCAAAGATAGTATTTATTTAAATTTAAAAAGAAGGTTTTTTTTGGGGAATAGAATTTAAGACGGCAATTTCTTAAAAATAGTACGAGAGGCTTTTGTCTCCAAATATTTTGCTCAAACCATTGGCAGGTGCTTTTTGCTTTGAGTATTTGATAAAAAAAGGATGGTTTAGGAAGTTTTTTTGTTGATTATTCAAAAATTTAGCTGAACTAAAAAGGGGTTTTTGTGAGTTGGAGGTGTCCTTGAATAATTACTTAATGTTAAGCAACTACACCTGACAGGTTTTTTTAAAATCTGTCAGGTGTAGTAAAGAAACCGAATTTAACAACAGCCTCTATTTTATTAACAAATGAACAAAGTAATTACAAATAGTTTCTTATCTCTTAATGATTTTTACAGCTTGTTTTGCGCTACCAGTTTTTATTTCCATAAAATACATTCCGGCTGTTAAATTTGATAAATTCAATTGAGGAGAATACGTTTGTTCGTAAACTTTTTGTCCATTTACATTACAAATGGAAATTGTACTTTCACTTGTTTTCTTTTCGTCAATTAGCTTGATATTTATTTCATTGTCAAAAACCGTTGGATATACCACAGCCTGATCATTTTCAAAATAAAAATCATTATTGTCTAAATAAGCATTTAGGTTGAATTTATAATTGCTAGTAACATAGTTACGATACTCCTGTCCGCTTATTAAATATACTTCACCATTAATAATAAAAGAAGCAGGTGCCCATCTTGAAGCTCCAGGGTGTGATGGTAGTTGCGACCAAGCATTTGTTGTAGGGTTATAGGACCAAAATTCACCTGTTGTCATCGATTGATGCGTGTCACCTTCACCACTTAGTACAAATCCACGATTGTTATACGAAAATTGTGTTCCAGCAACCCTTCCTTGAGCTGGTATTTCAGCCATTTGTGTCCAAGTGTTACTCGATATATCATAACGATATAGGTTTCTGTATATCATTTTTCCGTATGAATCCATAGTAGATCCATGTCCTAAGCCTGCATAAACATAACTACCTACACCAAACTGAAAAGGATGATGTCTCGCATAAGATGGAATGTCTAATTTTTGTGACCAAGTGTTTGTACTCATATTATATACCCACCAATCTTTAAGGTTGGAAGTGGTTCCGCCTCCCATTCCTACATGGATTTGTCCATTTAGAGCTACAAAAGCTGGATGCGATCTTCCGGGGCAAGTACAAGAAGCTAATTGACTCCAAGTTTCTGTGGCTGGGTCAAAAACCCATAAATCTTTAAACGTACCAACAGAAGTACTTTCACCAAATCCAAAATAGGCTTTACCATTATAGAAATCGCCTATGGCATATCCTCGAACAGTACCCGGGAAATCTGCAAGTTGTGTCCATGTATTTGTGGTAGGATTATATTTGAACACACTATTAGAATCTACTTCCGATGTTCCGCTTTGTTTTACTCCACCTACTAAATATCCAAATCCTCCGGCTGAGAATCCAAATCCGTGGTGTACAGCATACCCTCCAGGTAAACTAGCTATGGGAGTCCAAGTCTGAGCCTGAGATATAACAAATGTCAAGCTCAATAGTAATAAAAGTTTGTTGATTTTCATAGTAATTTAGTTTTAGTTTTTTGGTAAATATATATTTTTTAAGTTAAAATTTTATTTAATTTTTATTTTTTTATTTTTTTTGTTGGTTTTTTTAATTAAAAAGTAAGAATATTTATCTGTGTTGAATGTGTTATGAAGTTTTATTTTGGTAAAAAAACATTTAATCATAGTAATCTGTGGCAATTTTTTAAACGCGAATGCCTTGGATTGATTTGGGTTAATTCTAAATCCTTAAAATTTAATGTATTTTTGCTTTATGAGTGAACATCATCATTTTATACTCCATAAACCTCACGGTTATTTGAGTCAATTTATTTACGAGAAAAAACGAAATAAGAAAAAATTAGGCGAGTTGTATGATTTTCCTGAAGGAACAATGGCAATAGGTAGGTTAGATGAAGATTCAGAAGGATTGTTATTACTAACAACTGATGGAATGATGAGTGAGATTGTGCGAAGTAAAACAGTCGAAAAGGAATATTTTGCGCAAGTGGATGGTGTTATTACTTCAGCATCTATTGAAAAATTAGAAGCAGGAGTAGAAATAGGTGTCAAAGGAGTTCGTTATACAACAAAGCCTTGTGATGCCAGAATCATAGATGTGTTGCCTGAGTATATAGGTGAAGGCAGACGCATACGTGACGAACGCCACGGTCCTACGAGTTGGCTCTCCATTACGCTTACTGAAGGGAAATTTAGACAAGTTCGAAAAATGACCGCTGCGGTTGGATTTCCTACACTGCGATTAGTGCGTGTGAGAGTCGGAAATATTTCTTTAGAAGGTTTGAAGGCGGGTGAAGTAAGGGAGATAAAAGAATTTAAATAAAATGAAACGATACGACTTATCAGATGCTTATTCTACAGAAGAAGTGGTTGTTTATAATTCAGTAGCTACATTAGTATTTAAAGTAGTTTTTAGTTTATTATTTTTTATATGTACAATCTATATTTTTCAAAAAGATGGAAATTGGATTTTCGGAATTATATTTTTAGTGTTGAGTTTAATATTTGGTAGAGATACGTTTGTTTATTTTACAAATATTAATAAAGTTCAATTAACAATTAACGTAAAAGGAGTTCAATATAAAGATAATGAACTCGTTGAATGGCGTTTTGTGAAAAATGAGAGAATCAAAAGAAAACGAAGTGGAAAAACTAACATTTCTTCTTTGGTTTATTATATAGAAAACCAAGATAAAATAATTGAATTGAATCTCGAAAATGTATCTATTTCAGAGGAAGATCTGATAAATTTATTTGCTTTTTTTAGGGATAAGAGTAAGGGGGGGATTTAAAATAAAGTTTAAAATTTAAAAAAATAAAGTTTAAAAAATGGTTGAGTTTGATTTAGATGATTGTTATACAGAAGAAAAAGTGAATTTTTATAGACGTAAAACAAATGTTAACTTAGTACTTTTAAGCGTTGTTTTTGTAATTTTACTTTTTGCCTTTTCATCATCTAAAAATACGGCTATTGAACAACGGGTAATATTGGTTGTTCTATTTCTAATTGGTGTTCTTTTGTATTATTCTAGAAATGTACATTATTATAAATCGGATGAGGTTTTGTTAACTGTTTCTACTGAAGGGGTAAAATATTATAGGGATGGTTTTGTGTTATGGAATGATATAGAGAATGAAGAGGTGAAGACGATAATAGTACAGTATTCTGATTATGAAGCAGACGAGGAATTTTTTGTTTACTATTGTAAAAATAATGATTGTGTTGTAGAAATTAATGCTAATACTTTAAATGTTTCGGCTTATATATTGCTTGATGTCTTTAGAATTTTTAGAAGTAGAGCATTAGCGATTGAAAGTGAAACATAATAGAAAAAAATGATTTATGTAGTGCCGATTTTAGGTAGAACTTAAATTTTTAGTTTTAAATATTTTAAAAATTTAGTATTTTCTAGTGTTTTTGAGATACTTAGGTGTGGATACGAACAAACAAAAGAGATAATTACAGAGTAATATTGAGAAATTTTTTTAATTCAAATACAACAGATTTTACAAAAGAACGAGTTGTTTATTACTCAATTTCGCTTTTGATGTCGATGCTTTTTTTTATGTTTTTCTTTTTGGTATTTGGTATTTATCTTATAAGTGACGAGCATTATTTTTTTGGTATCTTGTTAATCTTTGTTAGTTTGTATAAACTTATTTTTGAATACAAACACTTGTTTCTTGTTAATGAGCAACAACTCAAAATTAATTCTTTAGGAATTCAAGTGAAAAAGGTTGTCTTTTATCCTTGGGATAAAATCGAAAAGGAGAAAATAGAGTCTGTAATTTCAGGAGAAGATACTAATTATTATTTAACTTTTGATGTGATTGGTTCTAAAGACAAAATCAGAATTCTAATAAATGATTTTAATATTAGCCCGAAAGATTTGGATAAATTAATTAGAATCCATAGGTATTATTATGGCTAATCATATTGTGATTCTTAATTTTCTTAATTCCTTAATGGTAAGTAACTATTCAGCCATTTATTTTTTAATGCCACGAATTACACAAATTCTTTACCG
>JASGCW010000083.1:1090-15226 GCA_030053945.1 Limnohabitans sp. | reverse complement strand
ATTCTATATAATATATATAGGTAACAAAAAAGCTCTTCTAATGTTGAAGAGCTTTGGAAGTATCGATATTTAATTCAACAAATGAAAATCTGTTCATCTGTAAAAATGAATGAAAACTTTACACAAATTTAATCGCTTTTACAGGAGAAACTTTAGTTATGACATAAGATGGCACTAATAAAACCAAAAGGCAAACCATAAGGGTTCCTAAATTCAACAATACTATATATAATATATTAACATCAACAGGCGCAGTAGTTACATAGTAATTTTCTGGATCAAGTTTTACAAACCCAAATTGCTTTTGCAATAACAAAAGTCCAACACCTATAATATTACCCCATAAGAGTCCTTTAATAATTAAATGCATTACATTATACAAAAATATTTTTCTAATAGACCAATTATTAGCCCCGAGTGATTTTAGTATCCCAATCATTTGAGTCTTTTCTAGAATCAAAACCAAAAGAGCCACAACCATATTTATGGTTGCTACCACAATCATTATAATAAGTATTACAATAATATTAAAATCAAAAAGCTTTAGCCACTCAAATATATAATAGTATTTTTGAGAAATGGTTTGAGTATCTAATGTTATAGTGGAATCTTCCTTATTTTGGGTATGCTTGTAAATTTCTCTACCTTTTTCATCTATCTTGGTAAAATCATTCAAGAAGACTTCAAATGAACCAACTTGTGTCGGCAGCCATTTATTTATTCTTTGTATATGACGAATATCTCCTATTATATAGGCCGCATCAAATTCTTGAAATCCCGAGCTATATATTCCAACAATTTTAAATGAACGAAGGTTAGGCAATTTATTTCCTCCTTCTTTCATAAAAAAAGTATTGCATTTATCACCCAACTTTAATTCTAGTCTATTTGCCAGATACGAAGAAATTAAAATTTCACTATTCAATTCTTCTGTCACTATTGGTAATTTACCTTGTACAATATATTCTTGCAAATTATTCCAGTCATAATCTTTTCCAACTCCTTTGAAAATTATTCCCTCAAAAGATTTTTCAGTCCTTATAATTCCTGCTTTACTTGCTACCGCTTGAATATGCGCAACTCCTGAAACAGAATTAAATTTAGGATAAAAATCTTGATTTGTTGATATTGGATTAAGACTAACTTGAGATTGATTGTCTTCAAACTTAGAAATAATAATGTGTCCATTAAAGGCAGAGACTTTCTCTCTTATTTTTCTTTGAAGTCCTATCCCCGTACCTATCGAAACAATCATCATTATTAAACCTATCGCTATAGCAGCAATAGCTATATTGATTATTGGAGAAGAAATAGTACTTTTACGTTCTTTAGTACGTATTAATCTATTGGCTATAAAAAATTCTAAATTCACTAAAGATGGCTTACAAATTAGCATTCAAAAATACAATTTTATTCTTGCTTTTTACTATGGTTTCATGTGGAAATTGCAAGAAAAGCACTCAAACTTCAGAAAGTAGCATTCCTACAACAGACAACGCAATGAAGAATGAAGAAAATAAAACACAGAATAAAGACTCACAAACTAAAGGTATTCTGACAGGTGCTGAAAATTCATCGGTTTATATACCAATGCTAAAAGATAAGAAAATTGGAATTGTAACTAATCAAACTGGAATTTTATCAAACAAAAAACATTTAGTCGACTTTCTAATTGAACAAAAAATTAATTTGCAAAAGATATACGCTCCAGAACACGGTTTTCGGGGCACAGCTGATGCTGGAGAGCATATTGTTGATGGTAAAGATTCAAAAACTGGATTGCCAATTATTTCATTATACGGAAGCAATAAAAAACCAAAACCTGAACAATTAACAGGAATAGATATAATAGTTTTCGATTTACAAGATGTGGGAGCACGTTTTTACACCTACATTTCTTCTTTACATTATGTAATGGAAGCTTGTGCCGAAAACAACATCAAACTAATCGTTTTGGATAGACCTAATCCTAATGGAAATATTATAGATGGTCCAGTTCTTGAAAAAGAATTTAACAGTTTTGTTGGTATGCATCCCATTCCTGTACTACACGGAATGACTATAGGCGAATATGCTAAAATGATTAATGGTGAAAAATGGTTGAAAAATGGTATTCACTGTAAACTTGAAGTTGTACCCTGTAAAAATTACACCCATAATATGTCTTACGACTTACCTGTAAAACCTTCACCTAACTTACCTAATTCGCAAGCTATAAATCTATATGCTAGTCTATGTTTTTTTGAAGGAACAAACGTGAGTGTAGGTAGAGGAACCGAAAAACAATTCCAAATTTATGGATCTCCTTTCATAACTAATAATAAATTCACTTTTACCCCAACACCTAACATAGGCGCTAAAGACCCCTTATGGAATGGAAAATTATGCTATGGCGAAGATTTAACCAAAATTGAAAAAGTTAAGCAATTAGAATTAAAATGGTTGATTAAAGCATATAAAGAAAATTCTGAAACAAAAAATGTTTTCTTCAATGATTTCTTTACCAAATTAGCCGGCACAAAAAAACTTCAACAACAAATTGAAACAGGAATTCCTGAAAAAGACATAAGAAAAACTTGGGAAACAGATTTAAAAGCATTTAAAGAAATTAGGGAGAAATATCTAATCTACAAATAGAAGAAGATATCGCTATACTGGCATCTTCTTTTTCATCTCTTCTACAATATTATAAGCTGCTGGACAAATTGCTACATTTTTTAATGTCAGATTGGATATTTGTTGGAACTTCTTTCTATCAGTATGAGGAAATTCACGACAGGCTTTTGGTCTAACATCATAAATTACACAATAATTTTCGGAATCCAAAAATGTACACGGAACAGATTGCAACACATAGTCATTATCTTCATCAATTCTAAGATATTGCTCAATAAATTGTTGGGGCTTTAATTTAAAATGCTTCGATATTCTTTCAATATCTGCTGAAGTAAAAAGCGGCCCTGTGGTTTTACAACAATTAGCACATTGCAAACAATCTGTTCTTTTGAATTCTGCATCGTGAAGTTCCTGCATCACATAATCCAAATTCTTTGGCGTCTTCTTTTTTAATTTATCGAAATACTTTTTATTTTCGTTATGCTTATCTTTGGCTAACTTTTTTAAATGTTCGAAGTTCAATGTATGTAGTTTAAAGTTCTTAACCGCAAAACTAATCAACTTTAAACTTTAAAACCTGAAACTTTAAACAAAAATTTATGAAAGACCTTTTTGGAAAAGCCATACTAGATTATCAAACAAATAAGGATCCTAGAAACTTAATTACAGAAACTAATATTTCAGAACCAGATGAAATGTCGGTTGCTTATTTATTCCGCAATTATAAAGAAATGCCAAAATTAGAACAAAAAGCATTACAACTTTGCAAAGGCAAAGTCCTAGACGTAGGTTGTGGAGCTGGCAGTCATAGTCTATATCTACAGGAAAAAGGTTTTTGTGTTACGGCAATTGACATTTCTCCAAACGCAATCGAAGCCTGTAAATTGCGTGGAATTAAAAAATCGGTTGTAAAAAACATTTTGGATTTAGATTCTACGAACGAGGAAAGCAAATTTGATACTATTTTACTTTTAATGAATGGGACTGGTATTTTTGGAACCTTAAAAGATGTTTCGAAATATCTTCAGAAATTGAAATCGCTTTTAACAGATAACGGTCAAATTTTAATAGATTCTTCAGATATAATATATATGTTTGATCAAGATGAGGATGGAGCATTTGAAGTTCCAGCAAATGGCTATTATGGCGAATTGACTTTTAGCATTCATTACAAAGACGAAACTGAAGAAGTTTTTCCTTGGTTATATTTGGATTATAATACTTTACAAAACGCTTGTTTTGCAAATGATTTGAAATGTGAACTCATTCAAGAAGGCGAACATTTTGACTATTTGGCAAAAATTACTAAATAAAATATGTAAACAACAAATTTAATTTAGCGTCAAAAAACTAAAATTTAAACCAACTCTATTTGGAATATTTTGTTTTCCTGATTACAACAAAGAGAGTTATACTATAATTTCTATGCACTTACATTTTTCACTCGTTTTATATTTATTACAAACTCATACACATAATCTAACACAAGTTACACATTAGAAATCTATTCAACTTTGCTGTTCTTTACCCAAAAATATCGGAACAAGTATGCATTCAAATTATAGTCCTCAAAATAGTTCACTACTTTTTCTTCTAAATTTTCCGTTAGCACTTAATTTTATTAAAAAATCTGTTTCATCACATTATGTAATGCTGAATTTGGTATAAGCTACAATATCTTAACTAAAACTAAATAATACAAACAGAAAACCCTCAAAGCATAGACTCTGAGGGTTTATAAATTTGTTTTTATTATCTACTTAATAGTTACTGAAAAATGATAAATAACTGGAACATTTACACCTTTATCTTTTCCAGGTTTCCAAACAGGAGATTTTTCAACTATTTTTTTTATTTGAGCACCAGCATTGCCAACATTTTTCAAAATATTAACTTGCTTAACTTTTCCATCTGATCCAATAACGATGCTTGCTTCTAAAACTCCGGTCTCCCCATGACCATCTTCATCTTCATCAGGCACAACATAATTATCCATTACAAATTTCATAAATTCTGAAATACCCCCAGGAAATAATGGTTTTATCTCTACAGACTCATATTGCATAGGAGTTTCTTCTATACTTATAATGCTAGTTTCTGTGAAACTAAGCAAAATAAAACCCAAAAATAAAAGTAAAATTTTTCTCATAAGCTTTTGTTTTTTACCTACTTATTCAGTAGAATCTTAAACAAGTTTAATATTTTTACCGATAAAAAACAAATAAAATCGACAAAATGCAATATTATAAATTAAGAATAAAAAAAAAACCTACATCTAATGTAGGTTTAAAAGCTTATAAAGAATAACTTACTTTTAATTATTAATTGTTACTGGTAAAGTAAAAAGTACTCTAACCAGTTTACCATCTTGTTCACCAGGCGACCATTTTGGTGACAATTTTAAAACTCTTTTCACTTCCTCTGCACAACCAGATCCTAAATCATTAAGGATATTAATTTCTGCAACATTACCAGTGGTATCAATCACAAAATTAACCTTCATAACTCCATTTAAACCTTCAACTTCTGGCGCATGAAAATTAGAAGAGAAAAACTGTATAAATTGATCATTTCCACCCGGAAAAATAGGAGGGGTCTCAACAGTCTCAAAACGTACAGGCGTACTTAAATCTGCAATTTTAATTGATGCCTGAGCATTAGCAAACTGAATTACAAACAACATTACAATAAAACAAACAAACTTTTTCATAATTGTGGTATTTAGATTGTTACATTTGAAGATATCAAAATAGCATACCTTAATTACAAAAATAGGAAATAAAACCATACAAATCACATAATTAGTTAATTTTTAGACGATTGTATCAATTTTATCGGTAAAATCCTCATATTATGCAATCATAGGAGGAAAATAGTTTTTAATAAAAAACCAAAAGAGCAGTTTAATTTATAGCAATTAAAGTATTTTGCCTAAAAAAAAACCACACAATAAAGTTTTAGTACTTTAAAAAATTAAAATTAAAAAAACTTTAAAAATTAACAACTATTCAAAATTAATATTCGTTAACTCATTTAAGGAATGTTTAAATATTTATGTGTTTGAAGTGAAACTCTCCATTTTGGGTTATTCATTACATAATCTACAATAAGCGGAGTAATTTCTTCTTTTTTACTCCATTCTGGTTGCAAAAATAACAAAGCTTTAGAATTTGTCTTAGCCGCTTGTTCTTCTGCAAAAATAAAATCATGTTTATTATGAATAATAACTTTTAATTCGTTAGCCAAATCATAAGCTTCATCAACTGGCAACTTTGTCTTTTTTGGAGAAAGACAAAACCAATCCCAATCGCCCGAAACAGCATAAGCACCAGAGGTTTCAATGTGTACTCTTAAATTAGACTTTTTCAACTGCTGAGTTAAAGGATTCATATTCCACGATAACGGTTCTCCTCCAGTCACTACAACAGTTTCTGCATATTTCTTTGCATTAGAAACTATTTTTTCGATTTCAGTAGGTGGATGCAATTCTGCATTCCAACTCTCTTTTACGTCACACCAATGACATCCCACATCACAACCTCCTATTCTGACAAAATATGCCGCAGTTCCAGTATAAGCACCTTCCCCTTGAATTGTATAAAACTCTTCCATTAGAGGAAGCATCACTCCCTTTTCGACTGCAATTTGTATTTCTTTTGTTAACATATAATAAAAATAGTCCGCAAAGATAGTTACTTTATACAAAAAACGCTTCAATAATTTGAAGCGTTTTAATTTATTATAATAAAGAAATTATTTTAAAGATGCTTTAATCTTCAAACTGTTAGCATCGGCTGGATCTAACAATAGAGCTTTATCTATATAACCTGAAGCTTTTACTTTATCTTTTTTATTATACAGTGCTAAATTTTGATACGCTTCAATAAACTTAGATTTTACTTTTGCTACTTCCGCTTCTCCTTTTGCAGTTACTACATTTACATAATCTTCATAGCTTTTAGCCATTTGTGTCTGTGCTATAGCATCTGTTTCTAACAAAGCATTTAAACGAGCTCTGTAAATATGAGCATCTTGAGTTGTAGGAGATTTCTCAATAACTTTAGAAAAAGCTGCTTCTCCTTTTTTAACGTCCTCTACATTTACTTTTTCTCCTGCTTTTAAACCAGTATTTTGAAAATAAAGTGCAAAACCTAAATAAAAATTATCAAATAAGAAGTTTTTTGAATTTGGATTACTAGTTGCTACTTCATAAATACCAGCAGCATATTTATATAATTTTTGATCAAAAAACCCTTTACCAATTTCATTCAAATCGTTAGCCATAGGTTTATCTAACTCAATAGCCTTTTTAAAATTGTCAGTAGCCAACTTGTACATAGCATCATCAACTTTTGGTTTTTCTGTAGCTACGGCTGCAGGTGTAACAGCTTTTTTTAGTTGCGCTAAACCTAAGTACAGATAATCTCTTCCAATAATTTTATTAGCTGGATTAGAAGTATATTGCTTTAAAGCATCAATAGACTGATCAATATTTCCATTCTCATATGAAGCATAACCTAAATAACGTAAGATTCTTGGATTAACTTTATCCAATTTTTTCATCTCATTAGCCTCTTTTTCTAAAGAAACATAGTCTTTAGTAATAATCAAGAAATCAGCATGACGCATACGAGAAGCTAAAGAGTAATCTGTAAGACTCATATACTTTTCATACAAAGGCAAAGCTTTATCAGTAAGTTCCTTGAACTTAGCTTTATCTTTTTGATTTAATGCCATCCCTAAATAAGTCTCAGCTAACTCGCGATATGCTGGACCATAAGTAGGATTCTTAGCTATAATTTCTTCTAAACCAGTTTTTGCTTCTGGAAAAGCTTGCGCACCTTTTAACAAAACTGATTGTTGCATTTTTGCTCTTAACAAATTAGCATCATTTGTAACAGCACTACGGTAAGACGCATACGCATTATTTTGATCTTTATCTAGCATATAAGCATCTCCTAGCGCCATTAGCAATTGAGAATCAGTAAGATTAAGTTCTTTTGCTTTAGACAAAACCGCAATTGCTTTTTTAGCATCTGCTTTTTCAGACTTTGTAAAAGCCTTACCTACATACACATAAGGTTCTATATTTTTTTTGCTTGCATCTTTTAACGCCTGATCAAAATTAAATTGAGCCCCTGAAGGATTTCCATTATCCAAATCAATTTGACCTAATCCTATATAATTTAAAGACCCTCCATCTTTTAAAGTAACTCCTTTTTGGAATGCAGCTTTAGCAGAATCCTGATACGTTTGTTGAAGATATACTGTTCCCAATAAAAAGTTAGCTCTACCACTATCAGGCTTGGTTTTAATAAAACCTTTTAAGATTGTTTTTGCCTTTTCAAATTGTTCTGCATCTATAGCTTTTTTTGCAGACTCTATATCTTGAGCAACTGCTGTATATCCTAATGCTAAAAATGCTACACTAAAAAATTTAACTCTATTCATTTTATATCTAATGTTATTTTTTTAATATTTCTTTTCTAATAATAATATTACGGTTAGGAACTCTAACAGGAACTAATCCAGATTTAAGAATAATTCGTTGTCCAACTTGTCCTGCAATAAATGAAGCAAATCCCATGCCTAAACCTGAACGTCCTTGATAATTTAAGAATTTTATTTCTCGAGTAACAGGATAAAGACCAGAAGCAATCATATCTTGAGTTGGCGAAGCAAATGTACCATTCTTTGTTATTACTTCCAAAATAGCAACTTTATCTACTATTTCTTGGAAATCTGGCATAGGCTGCATTAGCCAATTAACTCCAACCACACCTATCATTCCGCTATTTTCAGAAACGAATTTTATAACTTCATTATTGCTCTTAAACGAGAATATTTTTTCTTTAGGCAATTCCTGAACTTTTGCTAAATCCTTAAAATAACGTATAGTGCTAGAATTTGCATTATCAAAAACTAAGCCCGTTAACTTAGTGGGTTTACCTTGCATTAACGCAATTATCTCATTCAAATCTATTTTAGAATTCTCGTTAGCTATATTCGAAATAAAAGCTATACCATCTGTTGCCAAAGGTGTCAACCTCCCCTTTATCTTTTTAGATCTAAAAAATGATTCTTCAGCCTTAGTCAAACTTCTTGTAAGTATCGCAACACTATCCTTACCTTCTGAAATAGATTTGACAATTTCTGTTTCAGATTTACCAATCAAATTTATTTTAGCTTTGTATTTACTTTCAAAAACCATTTTTTGGTCTTCTATCACTGGCAAAATAGTTTCATCAACCAAAATTGTAATCGTTCCTGTTAAAATACTCTCACTTGCACTTTGTTCACCCTTTTTATTACAGTTAAACAAAGCAATAAAAACAGTAAAAACGAATGCGAAAATATATATTTTTCTCATATTATGATTTTTGGAAAAAACGTAAAAAACGCAAAAAAGAATAAACAATTAGCACTATACCTAATGCGATACGATAATTATCCGATAACGGGAAAGGGTTTTTCGCAAAAGTATTCCAAAACAAAACTGCAAGGCCCATTGTTAAATAAATCATAAAAAACAATATGCCTATAACGAGAAGAAATCGCTCTTTAGGCGATTTCTTCTCTAAATTATGTGTATCAAATCGATTCATTATTCACCTGCTGCGCCAATACTAATTGAAATTGGCAATACATAACGAGCACGAACTTTTTTACCATTTTGCTCACCTGGAGTCCATCTTGGAACCGTTTTAAGCATTCTAATAGCTTCTTGTCCTGTACCGTAACCTAAATCACGAACAACTTTGATATCTGTTAAACTTCCGTCTTTTTCAACAACGAATTCAACGAATACTTTACCAGTTAAATCAGAGTTTAGCTTTTCTGCGATATCTTCTGTTTTATAATTCTTAGCACAATACTTATAGAATGCTTGCATTCCTCCTTGAAATTCTGGTTGTACTTCAAGACCAGCTGAACTATAAACAGTGTTATCTACTACCTCTGCTGCTTTATCGTTATCACCAGTTGGTTGATCGATAGTAACTTTAGCATTTTCGTCACCTTTTTGATCTTTATCTGATATTGTTTTATCTTTAAGCTCTTCAACGGTTTTAAGCTCTTCTTTAACTTCTTTAGCTTCTACCACTTTTGGAGGAATAAACTTTACCTCATCAATTTTTGGTTTAGGTGGCTCTGGTTTTTTTTCCTCAATTTTAACTTCTTCCTTTTTTTCAGGCTGAGTTAGGTCAACCGTTGTTATTTTTTGATCTAATGATTCATCATCACTACCATCAGGAAGCATATCAATTAACCTTGGTACAAAAACTCCAAATGCAAAAACGCCCACTCCAATAAATAGAGAAACCATAGATACTTTAGAGTTTTCTTTACGAAGTTCGTAAGCACCGTATTTTTTGTTACGCCCTTCGAAAACCATATCTAACCACTGTTGTTTAAATAAATCTAATTTCATATTTATATTTTTGGGTTAGTTACTTTTTTTCAAGTTTAGCCAATTCATCTGGCGTTATATCTACTATTGCATAGGTCTTTACATCGCAGATAGCCATTTCATCTAAAATATCGACCATATTTTTATACGTTGATTTTTTTGAAGGCTTTATAATAACAATCATCCCTTTTTTAGGATCATTATTGTATTTCTGGGCAATAGTTTCCTTCTTTTTCAATAATTCTGCTCGTATACCTACTTTACCGTAAGTTGCATCTGAAGGCCCTTCAAATGGATTACTAGGCAAGCCATAGTACCACTTAATTTCATTTTCTCCACCTAATAAAATAGTAACAGTTCTATCATCTGCTGCTTCTGGTGGTTTAGGTGGTTCAGGATCATTAATATCAGGTTTATCTGGCAATCCTAAGTCCATAGACTGAGGTTTAGATAACGTAGTTGTTAACATAAAGAAGGTGATTAACAAGAAAGCTAAGTCCACCATTGCGGTTAAGTCAACCTTTGCATTGGCTTTTTTACTTCTTACCTTACCACTGCCCTTTTTGCCACCGCCACCGCCAGAGTCATTTAATTCTGCCATTTTATTATATTTTTATGTTAACTACTAGTCTCTTCCTCGTAAACCAGTTACTAAGTTAAAACTGTTTACTTCTTGTTTTTGAAGAATATCCATCACTTTCTTAACTTGAGGATATTCCAGTTTAGCATCACCTTTTATTGCAAACTTAAGCGGCATATTTTTTTGCTCAGCATAAGCTGTACGGGCGTTAAAAATCCAGCGGGATAATTCACCTTTATCAAGATTGACCGTATCCATTGGGATACCTGGTTGCAATCCTTCTTGGTTTCTTTCGCCGCTATTCATTGCGATGATTTGTTTCAAGCTACCAATAGGCACTCCAAATCCATCAATCAAAGAAAAGCGAGCTTTCTCCTCGTCAGTGAAAGGAATTTTATATTCTTCACTCATTAGTTCTAAGGTTCTTTTTCTAACCTCTCTATCTGTCATACCAAAAAACACCTTACCCTTACCTACTGTTAAGGTAGCTAATCCAGACTCAGGCAATTTTGTTTGCACTGTTGAAGTAGGTGTATCTACCGTTAAAGGTTCAGGCTGTCTAGCCGTGGCTGTCAAGATAAAGAACGTCAGTAATAAGAAGGCTACGTCACACATCGCAGTCATGTCGATAGCACTAGCCTTTTTTTGCACTTTTACTGCCATATTTTTGTTTTTATACTTTTAAAAATCGTTTAAATAAAAAAGAACGATTATTTTAAACTTCCTTTGAAACGTCTGTAAGTATTTACAATTGTATTTGCAGCTTCATCGATAGAATATGTTAAGGTATCGATTTTTGAAGTAAAGAAGTTGTATGTAATAATTGCTAATGCTGATGTAGAGATACCAGTAAACGTATTAATTAATGCCTCAGAGATACCAGTTGCTAATGCCGCTTGGTCAGGAGCACCTGCAGTTGCTAACGCACTGAACGATTTAATCATCCCCGATACCGTACCTAATAATCCTCCTAAAGTACCTAAAGATACCATTGTAGAGATAATTGTCATATTTTTTTCTAACATTGGCATTTCTAAAGCTGTTACTTCTTCGATTTCTTTATGAATTGTTTCAGTAGCTTCTTCAGAAGTGAAACCTTCAGCTTTTACTTGGTTGTATTTTACTAACCCAGCTTTGATAGCATTTGCAACAGAACCTTGTTGTTTATCACAAGCTTCGATAGCACCATTGATATCACCTCCATTTACACTTGCATGTACTTTCTTCATAAATTGATCTAAATTACCCTTTCCAGCTGCTTTAGTAAGAACAGAAAAACGCTCGATTGAGAATGTCACCACCATTAATAACATCCCTAACAAAACAGGAACAATAGCTCCTCCTTTATATACTGTCCCTAGAACATTTTTAGGATGACCAAGCTCAGGATTACCACCTTCGAAGTTACCCTCAGCACCCATAATGAATTTCCATACTAAAACACCGACTACAAGACAAGCTACAATTACAATTCCAGAGAATATATTTCCTCCATTGTCTGAACCTTTTTCTTTTTTTACATTGTTTGCCATTTTTCTAATAATTTAAATTTTCTAATTGATTATAATTTTCTGTTGAAATTATTTATTAATAGGGGCAAATTTAATTTTTTAGATGTAATAAAAAAACTTTTTTTACTTTTTATGACTTACCTTAACATTAAATCAACATTCGTTTAAAGCTAAAAAATTGAAATCTTTCATAAAAACACAAATTAATCACTAACTTTTAAAAATTAATCATTAATTACGGCTTTTTTTTAAACTATCAACAAAAATAAATCTTTTAAATCATCAAAAAGAAAAATCTAAATAGTGCACCTAGTTAAATCGAATCAAAAACTAGACCAAACTTGTAATTTTTGAAAATAATTTTATCTAAAAAATTAATATCTTGCAAACTATAATTTTCAAACATGAGCAATTTAGAAAAATTCATAACAGACATCAATAGCGGCTATGCTTGCAAAGGCAGCAACATTAACCTAGGCGGCGCCATCCTTGAAGGAGAAGCTCACCCCATAGCTGTTACTATACCATTAAAAACTTTCAACAGACACGGGCTTATCGCTGGAGCTACAGGAACTGGAAAAACAAAAACCATTCAAGTACTTTCTGAACAATTATCGCAAAACGGAATACCTGTACTAATGATGGATATTAAAGGGGATTTTTCTGGAATTGCAAAAGAAGGAGAGGAAAAAGACTTTATAAAAGAAAGGCATTCAAAAATCAATATTCCGTTTACTCCAAAAGGATTCCCTGTAGAATTAATGACGCTATCTTCTCAAGAAGGTGTTCGCTTGCGTGCAACTGTTTCTGAATTTGGCCCTGTATTATTTTCAAGAATTTTAGATTTGAATGAAACACAAGCTGGAGTAATTGCGGTAATATTCAAATACTGCGACGACAACAAGATGCCTCTACTTGACTTGAAGGACATCAAAAAAGTAATGAATTACATCACTGCTGAAGGTAAAGAAGAAATCGCTGAAGATTATGGCAAGATTTCAACTGCTACCACAGGAACAATTCTAAGAAAAATCATAGAATTAGAACAACAAGGTGGCGATATCTTTTTTGGTGAAAAATCATTTGAAATTGATGATTTGATGCGTATTGATGAAAACGGAAATGGTTATATTAGTATTGTTCGTCTTAACGATATTCAGGACAAGCCTAAATTATTTTCGACTTTTATGTTGAATTTATTAGCAGAAATCTACAATACTATGCCTGAAAAGGGAGATGTGGAGCAACCAGAATTGGTTGTTTTTATAGACGAAGCCCATTTAATTTTTAGTGAAGCGAGTGATGCATTATTAGACCAAATTGAAACTATAATAAAATTGATTCGTTCGAAAGGTATAGGTGTTTATTTTATTACACAAAACCCAATGGATATTCCTAAAGGAGTGTTAGCTCAATTGGGTTTAAAAATTCAACATGCTTTACGTGCTTTTACCGCTAATGATCGTCAAGCTATCAAACAAACTGCTGAAAACTATCCTATTTCCGACTATTATAATACGGATGAAATCATTACCTCATTAGGAATTGGTGAAGCTTTAGTTACTGCTCTTAATGAAAAAGGAGTTCCTACCCCTCTTGTAGCATGTATGATGCGTGCTCCCGAAAGTCGTATGGATATTTTGACCGAGAAAGAGATTGAGTCAATTAACAATAATTCAAAATTGGTTGAAAAATATGCTGAAGAAATTGATAGAGAGAGTGCCTATGAGATTTTGACCAAAAAAATTGAAGAAATATCGGAAGAAGTAACTGAAGCTGATGAAGAAAAAAAAGCCAGTAAAGAACCTGGAATGGGAGAAACTTTGGGCAAAGCAGCCATAAAAGTAGTTACTAGTGCAAGTTTCATTAGAGGAGCATTTAATGTTTTGATGAAGGTTTTGAAGAAGTAGTATTCAGTATTCAGTGTTCAGAAATCAGCGGGTGACGGTTTAGTTGTAAAAATTCTAAATTCTAAATTCTAAATTCTAAATTCTAAATTCTAAATTCTAAATTCTAAATTC
>JASGCW010000083.1:0-990 GCA_030053945.1 Limnohabitans sp. | reverse complement strand
TAAAATAAACAATGAAAGGATATATAACGATAGGTTTACTTATACTCTCTAATATTTTTATGACATTAGCGTGGTATGGACATTTGAAATTTAAAGAATTAAAGTGGTTTGAGAATGCTGGATTAATAACTATAGTTTTTATTAGTTGGGGAATGGCACTGTTTGAATATTTCTGTCAGGTTCCCGCTAACAGAATAGGTTTTCAAGGAAATGGTGGGCCTTTCTCATTACTACAACTCAAAGTGATTCAAGAAGTTATCACCTTGATAATTTTCGTCATTTTTTCAATGCTTTTCTTTAAAAATGAATCTTTGAAATGGAATCATTTGGTAGGAATGTGTTTTTTAGTACTTGCGGTTTATTTTATATTTAAAAAGTAATTTTAGGCGGTAAAGTATTCAGGGTTCAATGTTCAGGGTTCAGCAAATCGTAATGAATAGAGATACTAAAAATATATTAACCCAATCTACTCTTAAACACTTAAACTATAAATATTAGTCTTAAAAATGAAAAACAAAAACTATTTTATACAAAAAAGTCCTTTTATAGTTCCTACTACAGATGGAAAACTTATAGAGGAACATCATGGATTGGCAACAACTAACAATCGTGAAATTTCTATTGCACATATGATAGCACCTCCTGGCTGGAGTGAGCCTTTTCAAACCCCTGAATTTGATGAATATACCTACATCATTTCAGGAAGAAAACAATTTATTATTGATGATGAAACGGTAATATTAGAAGCAGGTGAGTCGATAAAAATCAACAAAAACATACGTGTTCAATACTCAAATCCTTTTGACACCCCTTGTGAATATATTGCAATTTGTACACCTGCTTTTTCGATGGATTTAGTACACAGGGAAGAGTAGGAAAGTTGGATGATGGTGCTTCGACAAGCTCAGCAACCGATGGGGAATGGAAAAAAATTAAAAGGCAGATTCATAAGTAAGCTGATTTTAATGAAAAACATAAAAAAATCCAATT
>JASGCW010000234.1 GCA_030053945.1 Limnohabitans sp. | reverse complement strand
CGTTATAAGCAATTCAAAAACAATACAATTTTGATAAACCAACGGAAAGAATTAAATTTGTAGAAAAATAAAGAATGGAAATAATCGCAAAAATAACAGGAATTGAATATAAAATAAATCTTTCAAAAGAACTTGAAAAGATTGATTTTGCGGAATTTGATATAAATAAATCACCAACAAGTTGTTTAATTTCAGATAAAAAGAAATTATTTGCGATTTCTAAGTGGGTTTCGCCAAAAAGAACAAGAAGTTATCCATATGAGCGAATTTACAATACTTTATCAATTGCAAAAAAAATTACTATAATCCCAATTGTAAAAGATGAAGGCTCAGAAGGTGATAGAGATTTTATCCAGTGGGATACCATTTCATTAATGAGTTTGCTTGATGTTTATATCATTTTAGGTTACTATAATTCAGCCGAAAAACACAAAACAAGAAAAAATAAAATAACAAATCAAAAATTTGATAACGAATTTATTATTAACAAAATAAGAGAAATTGAAAATTATCATAGTTCTGCATTGCATTGGAATTTAAAAGAAATCAAAGATAATTTACCCACAATTATTGACAAAGTAAAAAAATCATATATTGCAATTGAGACAAAACTTAAAACTAAATTGCATGGTTTACAAGGGTTAGACACTTTTAAAACAAAAATTGAAAGTGAAGTAAATGCTTTTATGGATTTTTCACGCAAAAAGGCAAAAGACGCACAATCAAGAGAAATCGTTACAAATCAACCCAAAGAATCTTTGCAAACTCTAACAAAAACGAAAATAACAATCACAAATTATTTAGGTGGAAAATATTTTTTGACAGTTGATGAAGTTAAAATCAATAAAAATACAATTTCATTAATTGAATCAAAACACAGTAAATCAACTTTATTACCCGGGATTAGCGATATAAAAGACGGTTTAATAAAAATGATTCTATTTACAAATCTCAAAGAAATTAGTATAAATAGCATAGAATTAAACTGTAAACCAATTCTTCAATTAACTTCTTCAAAATTAAAAAGTTCAATTACCTCCAGCGATTCAAAATCAGAAATTGAAAATTTTGTTAAAACAAACAAACTTACTGTAAAACATCAACAATTGCTTGATGATTTATTGATAGAATCGAAGAATAATAATTTTACAATAATCATTAATAAAGGTTGATACGATGATTAAAAGTCCATTAAGGTATCCGGGTGGAAAAAGTCGAGCTATTGATTTAATTAGTTCATTAGTTCCAGACTTTAACGAATTTAGAGAACCATTTGTAGGAGGTGGTTCTGTTTTTGTGCATTTAAAACAAATCTATCCGAAAAAACAATTTTGGATTAATGACATCTATTTTGAACTTTATAAATTTTGGGAAATAACACAAAAACAAACAGATAAATTAATAGAGCAAGTTAATATTTGGCGAAATCAGTTCAATGAAGGAAAAGAATTACATAGATTCTTAACTGCCAATAAAAAGATATTCAATGATATAGAATTAGCAAGTGCTTTTTTTATATTTAATAGAATTACTTTTTCAGGAACAACAGAATCAGGTGGATTTTCTAACCAAGCATATCATGGAAGATTTACAGAATCAAGTATTGAAAGAATAAAGGAATTAGCAAAAGTTTTACCGAATACCGAGATAACAAACTTTGATTATCAAAATGTAATAGAAAAAGAAGGAGATAATGTATTTTTATTTTTAGACCCGCCGTATTATTCCGCAACAAAATCTGCATTATACGGAAAAAATGGAAATTTACACAAACAATTTGACCATAAAAGATTTGCCGCTGTTATGAAAAAAAGTAACCACAAGTGGTTAATAACTTATGATGATTCGGAATATGTAAGAAATCTTTTTGATTTTGCCCATATAATACCATTTAATTTAATGTATGGAATGAGAAATCAAACAGCGAATTCAAATCAAAATGGAAAAGAAATATTTATATCAAATTACTTAAAAAATGGTTCTCATCGTGTTTCAACTGGACAAGCAAGATTATTTGCAGAGCCAGTAGTGAGCTATAATACATTGATTAATAATGATTAATGCGTATAACATACAATAGCCGATTATGCTGGCGTGCAGGATTTGGAACTTTGTACGGTTTTACAAGTTTTGTGGGGGTAGATACATTTTCGCGGTTAAGATACTAAAAGCCAGCACAACGGCTATTATTTTTCGTTATGTGCCATTGCAATACAATGATTACCAGAAACAAAGCAAAACTGTAAAATTAATTTGTTTGCATTTTAAAAAATGAGTACTTTTGTAAAGAAATAAAAAAAATAAAACTATGCAAGAAAATTTACAGAACATTATTATTCAAGGAGATTGTATTGAAGTATTAAAGCAAATTCCCAGCAAAAGTATTGATTTGATTTTTGCCGATCCACCATATAATCTGCAATTAAAAAATGAGTTATTTAGACCAAATCAGACAAAAGTTGATGGTGTTTTTGATGATTGGGACAAATTTGACAGTATGCAGGAATATGATAAATTCACAAAACTTTGGTTAAATGAATGTAAACGAGTATTAAAGGATGATGCAGCCATTTGGGTAATTGGAAGTTATCATAATATATTTCGAGTAGGTGCTATTTTACAAGATTTAGGTTTTTGGATTTTAAATGATATACTTTGGGTGAAAACCAATCCAATGCCTAATTTTAAAGGAACAAGATTTAATAATGCACATGAAACATTGATTTGGGCTTCGAAAAATAAAGAATCGAATTTCACATTTCATTACAAAAGTTTAAAGGTATTTAATGACGATTTGCAAATGCGAAGCGATTGGTATATACCTATTTGCAATGGCGATGAACGAATAAAAGTAAACGGACAAAAAGCACATTCAACCCAAAAACCCGAAGAATTATTGTATCGAGTAATTTTATCAAGTTCAAATGTGGGAGACTTAATTTTGGATCCATTTAATGGGAGCGGAACAACTGCTGCGGTAGCTAAAAAATTGAATAGAAATTACATTGGTATTGAAAAAGAAGAGTTTTATGTGAAAATTACCAATGAACGATTAGAAAAAATACAACCAATACAAAGAGAATTATTGGAATATCTTATAGAACGTCCAATTCCAAAAGTTCCATTTGGAAATTTGATAGAAAAAGAATTTATAAAAACAGGCGAGTATTTGTTTTCAAAAGACAGAAAATATCAAGCGCAAGTCATGGCAGATGCAAGTTTGACTTGGAACGAAGAAGTTGGTTCTATTCATAAAATAAGCGCAATAATTTTAGGCAACCCTTCAAATAACGGTTGGAAATATTGGTTTGTGGAAAGAAATAATAAACTTATTGGTATTGATGATTTTAGATTTGAATATAGTAAATTATTTTTAGAAAGTGACGATAAAACTATTCAACTATTTGATTGTCAAAAATCAGGTGAAAATTTAGCAGTATACTCATTACAAATTAAATTAAAAAAATAAATGAATTTTACCATGCACCACTTCTCTCCGAAATTACACATTTTTTTCGAATATATGGAAGTTCA
>JASGCW010000233.1 GCA_030053945.1 Limnohabitans sp. | reverse complement strand
TACATTAATTAAAAAAATGCGAACTAAAGTTCGTATAAGTAGATGTTAGGCGAAAGGATAAAATACCGCAGACATCACAAATCGAACCTTTTTTGTACCTTTGACAACAAATAATTTGAAATGAAAATTAACTCGGTAAAAATAGAAAACTTGTTTGAAATATTTAACTATGATATTTCATTCAAACCTGACGAAAATGTACTCATTATTACTGGACCCAACGGCTTTGGTAAGACAATGGTATTAAATATAATATTTAACCTTTTTAATAGGAAATTTATTTTTTTTCAAAAACTTGTTTTTAACAACATCACCCTTTGCTTGGACGAAAACATTAAAATTACAATATCAAAAACTATTGAGGACGACAAACCTAAAATTAGTTTTTTATTTATTGAAAATGGAGTTGAAATTGAAAAATTTGATTACTCTCATAAACTAGAGACTGATATTGAAAGAAACATACAGCGTTTTTTGCCAGTTCACAGAATTGCCCCAGATAAATGGATTGATAACCGAACCGATAGAATATTAACTATTGATGACTTGCTAAATGAATATGCCGACCAGTTGCCTGATGAAATAAGCAAAAACATTTTACGAATAAAATCAGAAAGAGTTAATGCAATTCTCGATTCAATTCAAGTTCACTTAATCAGAGAACAGAGGCTATTTAAAAAGGCTCAAAATGTAGAAAGAAATTACAGAGAAGAAAAGGAACAAACTGTAATGATTGAAACAATTCAAACCTACTCTAAAGAACTAAAACAACTGATTTTAGAATTTTCTCAAAAATCATTCATCCAAACACAAGAACTTGATAGTAGTTATCCGAAAAGACTTACAAGTGAAAATAATATTCTTACTCAGGAGGAATATGAAAAAAGATACAACACTTTAAAAAACAAACAGAAAAAACTTACCGAATTTGGGCTTTATGAAAGTAAACAAGAGTTCCTTACATACAATGATGCTGATGCAAAAGCTCTTTCTGTTTATTTAAAAGATTTTGAATTAAAACTAGGAGTTTTTGACGCATTGCTTGAAAAATTAGAGCTTTTTACAAATATTTTAAATGAAAGAAGGTTCACATTTAAGTCGATAAATATTAGCCGTGCCAAAGGTTTTTATTTTAAAACAATTAAAGGAAAGGAACTTGAATTAAGCCAACTTTCATCAGGAGAACAACACGAAGTAGTTCTGTTATATGAATTAATATTTAATGTAAAACCGAATATATTAGTTTTAATAGATGAGCCTGAAATTTCACTCCATATTACTTGGCAAAAAGAATTTTTAAATGATTTAATCAAAATTATAAAAATTCAAAATATTCAAGTGTTAATTGCAACACATTCTCCGTCAATCATCAATGACAGATGGGATTTAGTTTATAATCTTGAAACTGTCAAATAAAAATGAAGCGACAAGACATAACATACCAAGATAAACTTAATGAGTTAAGATTAGATTTATCACATCCAAATAGTGATGGAATTTGCTTTGTATTATTGGAAGGAGAAACAGATATAAGACTTTTTAGAAAGTTCTTTAATTTGGAAAATTGCAAAGTCGAAAATATCCCTGGAGGCAATCCAAAGTTAGAAGCAGCAGTTTCAGAGTTAGTAACGATTTATGAGTTAGTAATTGGTGTAAGAGACGCAGACTTTATTAACATAGAAACAATACCATACTCAAACAAAAATATGTTTCTGACCGATTATCATGACATTGAAATGTCCCTTATTTCTGATGATGATTCAATAAGTACAATTATTTTTGAGTTTACAGATATTCCAAAGGCAAATCACAATGCAATCAGAGATAAAGTCATCTCAACAATTGAACAAATTTCATTATTGAAATGGTTGAATTTCAGCGAAAATTTAGAAATAGTATTTGACAAAACAGGATTTCAAGACTTGCTTTCTTTCGCCAACTTGAAAATCGACTTTGAACAGTATTTCAACAGACTTTTATCTAAATCTCCAAATGCTAAAATTGTCGATATTGCTGCTATTACATCTAAAATGGACGCTTTAAAAACATTGAATAAACACCCATATCAAATATGTAATGGACACGATTTTATTAAAACATTGACACAATTTATTAGAGAGCAAGGAAAAGCAAAAAGCATCAATGACGACATAGTTTCAAGCATTTTACGAATAAATTATACTAAAGAAAAATTCTCTACTACACAATTGTATGCATCGACAAAGATTTGGGCAGACAGTAAAAATTGTAGTATCTACTCATGAGAAAAGCCCATCGCCTAACAGCACCTACAAGAAATTGGCGGTTCAGTGGTTAAATGAAGCTTTGTGCTTCGTAGTAAGTTCAGTGCTGGCAGACAGTTTAGTGCTTCGAAATCGCCAACTTCTTGTAGCTGCAAAACGTTAGCCGTCACTTTAAACAGACATTAAAATATGAAAATAGTTAATACATATTTATTACTTCTTTTAACAAACATTTGCTTTGGACAGACAGACTTCAAACAACAATTTAAAATGTTTAGTCTTGAAGACAAAAAATTGGGAAAAGTTGAGTTTTGTACTTTTAATTCTACTATTGACAAAAAAAAGCCTTTGATGATATTTATTCATGGCTCAGGAAACCTTCCAACTTTTCATTATATACCAAGCCTGAAAAATTATAGTTGGAGTTCCTTTTCGGAAGTACAAAACTATAAAGACAATTATCATGTCATTTTTGTCAATAAGCCTTCTGTGCCATTATTTGACACTGTACAAGGAGAAAATGGAAACTATAGTTATTCAATATCAGAGGATTTTAACCAAAAATATTCGTTAGAATGGAGAGCAAAAGCTACGTCTCTTATTATTAATCAGGCAACTAAATTATTACCAGTTGACCAATCTAAAATAGTGGTAATTGGACATTCCCAAGGCGGACAAGTAGCTCCAAAAGTGGCTTTAATAAATAAAAAAGTAACTCATGTTGTACTGCTAAATTCAAATTCTCTTAATCATCTTTACGACTTCACTCTCCAAGAAAGACTTGCTTCTTTCAAAGGCGAACAGTCATACGAACAGACCCAACAAAATATTGATAGTTTATTTTCTGATTATAAAAGAATATTCTCCGACCCTAATAACGTAACAAAAACTTGGAACAATGAAACCTATTTCCGTTGGGCGAGTTTTAGTGATGAAACACCATTAGAAAACATGCTTAAACTTAAAATACCTATTTATGTTATTGCAGGCGGAAAAGACCTTTGGGGCTCATTTATTATGAACACAGACTATGTTCAAATTGAATTTTTGAGATATAAAAAAACAAATTTAACATACTTGGTTTATCCAAATGCTAATCATTTTTTGCAGGACGAAATAACAGAAAATGGAAAAATAAATTATATAAATATTAAACCGAAAATATTTAAGAACATTGACGAATGGACAAACAAATGAAAATAGAAAAGCGAACGGCTAACAGGCGTTTGGCAAAATGGGGGCAGAGGTGGTAAATTGAAAATCTGTACTTCTATTTCTCCAACTTCGCAAAGCTGCAAAAC
>JASGCW010000082.1 GCA_030053945.1 Limnohabitans sp. | reverse complement strand
ATTTGATGTTTATGTCATTTTAAGTTATTCAAGTCAATAAAGAAATATCTGAATAGTCAAAAATTTGATAGGCTGAATAGTTATAATAGTTTTAGTACTTTTGCAAAAAAATAAATAATGAAGAGGTATAAAATTTTTATAATTGTTATGGTTGTGTTATCTATAACCTGCATAACATTGTTTTATAATGTTTTGAAACCAAAAAAATCCTTACCAATTTTTACTCCTTCAATGGTAAATCCTGAATTAGTTGATACAACGGTTCAATATGTGGCTAACAAACATTTTATTTCTGATTTTTCATTTATAAATCAGAGCGGGAAAGTGATTACACAAAAGGATTATGAAGGAAAAATTTATGTAGCCGACTTTTTTTTTACTACTTGTAAGACGATTTGCCCTATGATGTCAGACAATATGTCTTGGCTTCAAGAACAAATTAAAAATAATCCTAAAGTAATGCTCTTATCTCATTCTGTTACTCCTGAGATTGATAGTGTTCCTGTGCTTAAGCAATATGCGATTCAAAAAAGAGCTATTGATGGCAAATGGAATTTAGTAACAGGAAACAAAAAAGATATTTATTATATAGCCCGTAAATCTTACTTAGCTGTAAAAACTGGAAAGCCAGAAGAACTGTATGATATGGTTCATACCGAAAATTTTGTTTTAGTTGATGACAAACGAAGAGTCCGTGGTTTTTATGATGGTACCAAGAGGGAAGAAGTGGAAAAACTTCTAGAAGATATTCTTTTTCTTTGCAAAGAGGAATAACTATTTTTTCTTCAAAAATGTTTCAGGATAAATAATTATTTTACCAATATAAATAGGGGCGTCAAAAGTATTCTTTAGAGCTGCTTGTTTGTTCCAAATATTTCGGTAACCTATTCCTGCGCCTACGCCAATCCAACTTAAAATTTTGTAATTCACTTGCCCTGAAATTTCGTTGACATATAGCGGAATATCAATATCACTAACAATTTCATTGTTTACTTCTCTTGAAAAATTTGGTTTACCAAATCCTATTTGCTCAGTTACAAAACATTCCCAGTTTTTATTTTTATATAATATCCAGTCGTTAAAAACACTTCCGTACCAAAAACTAATTCGGTTTTCGTTTACGGCTCCTGTTTTCTTATTGATATAGGTAATGTCTAGTGGAGAAATTATAAAAGAACCTCCAAGTCCTATGCGAAATAGATTTTTATATTGAATACCTGCCTTTGCTCCAAAGATAGTAATATCGTTTCCTCTTATACTTGAAAATCGATTGTCAAATTGAAAAGCAAATTTGTATTTTTTCTCATCGTTTTCTTGCGCAACACAATTTAATATTGATAGAGTGAATAATACAAAAGTTAGGTAAAGAAGCTTTTTCATAGGGCAACAATTTAGGGTTAGACTAAAATACTATTAAAAAGTTTAATGACAATTATATTTAGATTGACATTTATCATTTTTTTGCTGTCATTATTATGTTTACATTTGTATTTTTATTCAATCTAAATAAGTGAAAATTAATTTATCTCAATTACAACTAGGGCAAACAGCAATTATCGAAGAATTTGACATTGATAGAGTTCCGTTAAAATTGCTTGAAATGGGATGTTTACCCGGAAATGAAGTAAAACTTCTTCAAAAGGCTCCATTAGGTGATCCTTTGTATTTGATTATAAATGATTCTCACTTAGCCATTCGTTTAGAAACTGCTAATGCAATTCAAGTAGAAGTTTCTGATAAATAAAATATGAAAGTTGGAAACTTAAATATAGCTCTTATTGGAAATCCTAATGTAGGTAAAACCTCTGTTTTTAATCAGCTTACAGGACTTAATCAGCAAGTAGGTAATTATCCTGGAATTACTGTAGAAAAAAAAGTTGGAGTTTGTAAATTAGCTTCAAACCTAAAAGCTACGATATTAGATTTACCCGGAACATATAGTCTGAATGCAAGTTCACTAGATGAAAATGTGGTGATTGAATTACTACTCAACAAAAACGACAAAGATTATCCAGATGTAGCTATCGTTGTTACCGAAGTAGAAAATTTAAAACGTAATTTGTTGCTATTTACCCAAATAAAAGATTTAGAAATCCCGACTATTTTGGTTATAAATATGTCAGACAGGATGAAATCAAGAGGTATTTCGCTAGATATTCCATATTTAGAAAAAATACTGAAGACAAAAATAGCATTAATTAGCTCTAGAAAAGGACAAGGAATAGATGATTTGAAGAACTTAATAGTCAATTTTAAAAACTTACCTACCGAACCTTGCCTAAACGCTTCTGAAATTGATCCTGAGTATTTTGGCAATTTAAGAAAAGCGTTTCCTACTCAGCTATTGTATAAGTTATGGCTAGTTATTACACAAGATGTTAATTTTGTAAATCTAGATAGAAAACAATTGGATGTCCCTTCATTTACAAAATCAAAAGACCAACTAAAGAGGTTACAGCACAAAGAAACTATCAAAAGATATCAATTTATAAATGACGTGCTTAAAAAAGGACAAACGATAGATGAAAGTTCAGCCACAGACTTGAGAGCAAAACTTGATCGTATTTTAATGCATAGAATAGGAGGATATCTAATATTCTTCTTTATTATGATGCTTATTTTTCAGTCTATTTTTGATTGGTCAAGTGTACCTATGGATTTTATCGATAATACTTTTGCATCATTAGCGACTTGGACAGAAAGCGTTTTACCAAAAGGGATGTTAACCAGTTTGATAACACAAGGAATTATTCCAGGTTTAGGTGGAATTATAATATTTATACCTCAAATAGCCTTTTTATTTCTTTTTATTTCAGTATTAGAAGAAAGCGGGTATATGAGTCGAGTGGTATTTTTAATGGACAAATCGATGCGTAAATTTGGTTTGTCTGGGAAAAGTGTGGTGCCGCTTATCTCAGGAACAGCTTGTGCAATTCCAGCTATTATGGCTACTCGTAATATCGAGAATTGGAAGGAAAGATTAATATCTATTCTTGTTACTCCATTTACAACTTGTTCAGCACGTTTACCAGTATATGCTACGATTATTTCGATCATTGTACCTGATAAAAGAGTATTCTTTATTTTTAATATGCAAGGTTTTGCTTTAATGGGGATGTATCTAATTGGTTTTATAATGGCGCTTGTTTCAGCTTGGGTATTACATAAAACCTTAAAAATTAATTCGAAATCCTATTTTGTCGTTGAAATGCCTAACTATAAATTGCCTATGTTCAAAAATGTGGGTATAAATGTGGTTGAAAAAACAAAATCGTTTGTAACGGGAGCTGGTAAGATAATTCTTGCTTTATCAGTTGTTTTATGGTTTTTAGCTTCGTACGGACCAGGTAAAAATTTTGATAAGGCAGAAGAAATTGTCAGAGCACAATCTAATGATTCTGAAAGCATAGAAGTAAAAGTAGCCTCTTATAAATTAGAAAATTCATATATCGGAAATATCGGAAAAGCTATTGAACCTGCTATTAAGCCCTTAGGATACGATTGGAAAATAGGTATTGCAATTGTTTCCTCTTTTGCAGCCCGAGAAGTTTTTGTGGGTACACTGGCAACGATTTATAGTATTGAAGATTCTAAAAATCAAGAAGCTACTATAAAAAACAAACTCTCTGAAGAGATAAACGAGAGCACAGGAGACAAGTTGTTTAATGTTGCTTCAGGAGTTTCTCTGCTTCTGTTTTATGCTTTTGCAATGCAGTGTATGAGTACACTTGCCATTACTAAAAAAGAAACCAACTCTTGGAAATGGCCTGTCATTCAGTTGGTATTTATGTCAGGATTTGCTTATATCACTGCGTTTATCGCTTATCAAATTTTAAAATGATACAAGAAATAATTGCATTTGGATTTTTGATTGCAGCTCTTTATTATCTGTTCCGAAAGTTTTTTGGGAAGAAAAAAAAGGGCAATTGTGACAACAACTGTGGATGTTAATTAATAAATCAATTGGATAAAATAATCTTCTTGCTTAGTATTCATTCCATTTTTTGGATATGGATATACTGCTACATATTTAATAGGATTCTTTCTTATGGGAGAATGTAAGGTAAACCATTTCTTTACCTCTTCTTCGGTAGAATTATTTAAAGTAAATTGTTTTTTCTCCACTAATTTTTTATTTCTATATGCAGCAACCTCAAAACTCACTTCACCTGCCCAAACACATTGTGTTTTTTCAGGACAGCGAGAATCATTAATAAGTTTAACAAATACAATCTCATTTTTAAATTTAGAATCTAATTTTTGATTAATCAAAAATTGATCGTTTTTAGATTGGGCCTTTGCAGATACAATTAGAATTAAGCTAAAATATATAAAGTAGAATATGTTTTTCATTATCTATAAAATAAATAGGATTTCTTTTTGAAGTTACTCAAATATTATGCCTTTTATTTTTTTATAATAAATAAAGGAATCGAAATTTCATGTCTCAAATTGTCAACAGTAGTTCCGAAAAGTAAATCACTCAATCCCCTATGTCCGTGTGTACCCATAACTAGGATGTCAAAATTTCCTGCATTTATAATTTTTGGAATGGCTTTGTAAGGTTTGCCATAGCCCAATTGTGTATCAACATTGAACCCTTTTTCAGTGAGCATTTCTTGGTATTTAGATAACAATTCACGATCTATTTGTGTTTCGTGATCTTCAATGTTTTTACCATACATAATCGCACCAATAGTCTCTACTATATGTATCAAAGTATAGTTAGCTTCTAGCCCACCTAATTCAAAGGCGTGGTTTAATGCATTCTCGTCAGCATCAGAAAAATCAACCGTCACAGCGATATTTTTCTTTTTGTAAATATCTTTTTCTTCAAATTTTAAATGCAAATTGTGTGGTGAATGATTTTTAAGAGCTGAAGTTTGTTTTGAGAAAAATGGTTTGAAAATAATATACAATAGTAATATTCCAAATCCTATTGCTGTCGGAACAACCGTAATCCATAACAATGTAGGGTTTGAAGCTGTTTGTAGCCAATTTTGAATTTCATTAAAGACTAATTTGGCATTTAAACCTACAATAATTACTGCGATAATCCAAGAAGCAATTTGAATAGGTTTGCTAATTTCGAAGCCTTTCATTTTTTCTTTATCGCTCACAAAGTGGATTAGAGGTATAATGGCAAATCCTAACTGCAAACTCAAAATAACTTGACTCAAAATAAGCATTTTGCCAGTTACACTTTCTCCGAAAACAGAAATTACTACCACAGCAGGCACTATGGCAATCAAACGAGTAATAATACGTCTTATCCAAGGTTGTATTCTTAGGTTTAAGTATCCCTCCATAATGATTTGACCTGCTAAAGTTCCAGTAATAGTCGAACTTTGACCCGCAGCAATTAGAGCAATAGCAAATAGAGCGGGTGCCCATTTTGTGCCTAAAATAGGAGCTAATAACTGGTGTGCATCTTGTATTTCGGCAATGTCGTACATTCCGTTTTTATAAAATGTAGCCGCAGCGAGAATCAAAATGGCTGCATTGACAAAAAAGGCTAGATTCAGAGCAATAGTCGAATCTATAAAGTTATATTTCAACGCTTGTTTGATACCTTCTTTGCTTCGATCAAATTTTCTGGTTTGTACAAGTGAAGAATGTAGATATAAATTATGAGGCATTACAGTCGCTCCTATGATGCCAATGGCGATGTATAAGGCAGCATCACTAGGAATAGAGGGAATTAATCCAGTGGCAACTTTTGCTATTTCGGGTTGTGCAAATAACATTTCAAATACAAAAGAAATACCTATGATGGCGACTAATGCTATGATAAAAGCTTCCATTTTTCGGATGCCTTTGTTTATTAAGAATAATAAAAGGAAGGTATCTAAAACGGTAATAATTACCCCTTCAATTAATGAGATTCCGAAAAGTAAGTTTAAACCAATCGCCATTCCTAAAACTTCGGCAAGATCACAGGCGGCAATGGCGATTTCGGCTAAAAAATAAAGTATGTAGTTAATATATTTTGAATAGGTTTCTCTAGAGGCTTGTGCCAAATCTCTTTGTGTAACAATTCCAAGTCTTGCACTTAAACTTTGAAGTAATAATGCCATTATATTACTCATGAGTAAAACCCAAAGAAGCGAATAACCAAATTGGCTTCCTCCAGCTAAATCAGTAGCCCAATTTCCTGGATCCATATAACCAACACTAATTAAATAAGCGGGGCCTAAAAAGGCAAATATGCGTTTTATCCAAGAGGATTTGTTTTGTGTAGATACACTTTCGTGAACTTCTTCTAACGACTTACTCATTGTTTTTTGTTTTTCAAGTAAAGGTTTTCTGCTATTTTGCTAGAAAGCGTAATTTTATTATTATTCATTGAAACGATTAATGATCCGTCAAATTCTTCTCTCGAAATCACTTTTAGTGAAGTTCCTAAAACGAGATTCATTTTATTTAAAAATTGTAAAAATTCTGAGGAAGAATCTTTTACCCCCACACATATGTATTCATCATTGATTTTTGCTTCCGAAAGTAGTAACTTATTTGTGGTTGTTATTTCTCCATTCCTGTTAGGTATAGGGTCTCCGTGTGGATCAGTAGTTGGAAAATCTAAAAACTCATCCAGTTTATCAATTAGTTTTTCCGATTTTATATGTTCCAGTTCTTCTGCAATTTCATGCACTTCATCCCAAGTAAAACCAAGCTTTTTTACTAGAAAAACTTCCCAGAGTCTGTGCTTTCTTACAATCATTTTGGCTTCTAATAAGCCACCAGTGGTTAATGTAACACCTTGATATTTTTGATACTCGACTAGTTTTTTATCCGCTAATTTTTTTAGCATATCCGTTACGGAAGAGGCTTTAGTGTCTAATGTAGCTGCAATAGCATTAGTGCTTACTCCTTTTGGAGAAACAAGGGAAAGATGATATATAACTTTTATGTAATTCTCTTCAGAATTTGTCATAGTAACTTAATTTACACAAAATTAGTTAAAATTTTAATAACTATTAAAATTAATTTTTAGATTTGTCTAAAAATTAATTTAGAAAATGTTTAAAAAAATAATTCAGACACTGCTTATTCTAACTTTTATTGTGAATGGTCAAGCACAACATACGTTATCAGGTAAAGTAGTTAGTGATTCTATTGATTTGATAGATGTAGAAATCAAACTCAACCACAAGCAAAAGCAGCTGACTGATAAGCAAGGTTTTTTTAGGTTTGAAAATTTGCAAAAAGGGAATTATCTTGTTACGATTGAAGAACGAGGCTTTAAAAAATATCAACAATCCATCCATTTAGAAAGCGATAAAGAGTTGACTATTGTCTTGATTGTTGATGATTCGAAGACCAAAATAATGGACGAGGTAGTGGTTACAGGAACTCAAAAACCAGTGAGTAGGTTAGAAAGTGCTGTTCCTGTTGAAGTTTTTAAACCTAGTTTTTTTAAGAAAAATCCAACTTCAAATATTTTTGAGGGATTACAAAACGTCAATGGGGTTCGTCCCCAATTGAATTGTAATGTTTGTAATACTGGCGATATTCATATTAATGGACTTGAAGGACCATATACTATGGTTTTGATTGATGGTATGCCTATAGTGAGTGGGTTATCGACTGTGTATGGTTTGTCAGGAATTCCGAATTCTCTGTTGGATAGGGTAGAAGTGGTAAAAGGACCAGCATCATCTTTGTACGGAAGCGAGGCAGTAGGTGGGTTAATTAATATCATTACTAAAAATGCGAGAAATGCACCAACTTTATCCGTTGATGGTTTTAGTAACAGTTGGGGAGAAGCTAATTTAGATATTGGGTTTAAATCCAATTTGAATAGTAAGATAGCTGTTTTGACAGGCATTAATTATTTTAATTATTCAAATCCAATAGATAATAATAATGATAATTTTACGGATGTTACCTTACAAGATAGAGTTTCTGTTTTTCAGAAATGGAGTTTTAGCAGAAAAAATAATAAACTACTTTCATTAGCCGGGCGTTACTTTTATGAAGATCGCTGGGGCGGAGAAATGCAATGGGATAAATCATATCGGGGAGGTGATAAGGTTTATGGCGAAAGTATTTATACGAATAGATATGAAGTCTTAGGTTTGTATGAATTGCCAACTATAGAAAAGTTAAAACTGAATTTTTCCTATACTAGTCACAATCAGAATTCGGTTTATGGAATAACACCTTATCTCGCTAAACAAAATATCGGTTTCGCACAGTTTACCTGGGATAAAAAAATCAATAAGCATAATGCTTTGATGGGAGTGGCAGGTCGCTATCAATACTATGACGATAATACACCTGCGACAGCAAAAGCGGACAAAAATTGGATTCCGAGTATTTTTGCACAGGATGAAATAAGTTTTAACGAGCATCATAATGTGTTGTTGGGCATTCGTTACGATTACAACAAAAATCACGGTAATATTTTTACCCCCAGATTAGCCTATAAATGGAAACCAGAAAAAAACACTGTGTTTCGCTTTAATGCTGGAACAGGTTTTCGTGTTGTCAATCTGTTTACCGAAGAACACGCTTCGCTAACAGGCTCAAGAGAGGTGGTAGTTCTCGAAAATTTAAAACCAGAACAATCCTATAATGCTAATTTGAATATGCTTAAAAAATGGTATTTCAACAATGGGGGTTTGATTATTTTAGAGAATTCAGTTTGGTACACGTATTTTACCAATTCAATAATTCCAGATTATGAAACTGATGCTGATAAAATTATTTATAAAAATTTGAATGGTTTTGCTCAATCTATTGGTTTTAGTTCTAATGTAGATTTGATTTTGAGCAACGGATTAAAAGCTTCTTTGGGCGTAACTTTTATGGATGTCTCAAAAACTGAAAACGGAATTAAAAGTCAACCCTTATTAACCGAAAAATTCTCTGGGACGTGGTCTGTTTCATACGCTATTCCAAAATGGTTTGTTTCTTTTGATTATACAGGAAATGTTTATGGCTCGATGAAGTTGCCTTTATTGGGCGATTTAGACCCTAGAAGACCTTATTCACCTATTTATAGCATTCAAAATATTCAGTGTACGATTTCAAAAATTAAGAATTGCGAAATTTATTTGGGTATCAAAAATATATTAGATTGGACACCTAACAAAGGAAATCCTTTTTTGATTGCACGTGCAAATGATCCTTTTGATAACAATGTACAATATAATCCTGACGGAAGTGTGATGTCCACCCCAGATAATCCTTATGCTTTAACTTTTGACCCCACCTATATGTACGGACCTAATCAAGGAATTCGAAGTTTTCTCGGTATTCGATACTTTTTAAATTAAACCCAAATTCAGGATTAGACTTGGTTGTGAAATAAAGTTTTTCAATAAAATCAAGTGCTCACGGAAAATTTTAGAGGAGAAAATAGTGAACTATTTTGAGAAATAAAATTTGATTACGTGCTTGAGTTTGAAGAAAAACAAAGTTGAATAGATTACTAATGCGTAATTTGGGTTAAAGTAGTTAGCCATTGCCAAATTAATTTCTAAATTTGCGATTGTTAAAATTTAAGTTATGTTACAAATAGCAGTTATTAGAGAAAAGAAGGAAGAAGTAATTAAAGCCTTAGCGAAAAAGAATTTTGATGCTACCGCTATAATTGATTCGGTTATTTCCTTAGACGAAAAACGTCGTGCCACACAGGTAGAATTAGACAACGTTTTAGCCGAATCTAATAAACTGTCCAAAGACATAGGTGCATTTATGAAGTCGGGCGAAAAAGCAAAAGCCGAAATTCTAAAAGAGAAAACGACCCAACTTCGTGAAAAGAGTAAAGAACTAACAGAAGTATTAAATGCGGTTTCTGAAGAATTGACTTTAGAGTTGTATAAGTTACCTAATACACCAGCAGAAATTGTTCCTAATGGTAAAGATGCAGATGATAATGAAAATGTGTATCAAGAAGGGGACATTCCTGTATTACACGATGGAGCATTGCCTCATTGGGATTTAATTAAAAAATACGATATCGTCGATTTTGAATTAGGAGTTAAAATTGCAGGTGCTGGATTTCCTGTTTATAAAGGTAAAGGAGCTAAGTTGCAACGAGCTTTAATTTCTTATTTTTTAGATAAAAATATTGATGCGGGTTATCAAGAAGTTCAAGTGCCTCATTTAGTAAATGAAGCTTCGGCTTATGGTACAGGTCAATTGCCTGATAAAGATGGGCAGATGTACCACGATGCTAAAGATAATTTATATTTGATTCCAACGGCTGAGGTCCCTGTGACTAATATTTATCGTGATGTGATTTTACAAGAAAGCGAATTGCCAGTCACAGTAACTGGTTATACGCCTTGTTTCCGTCGCGAAGCAGGTGCTTGGGGTGCTCACGTACGTGGATTAAACCGTTTGCATCAGTTTGATAAAGTAGAAATTGTTCGTATCGAGCATCCTGATAATTCTCACAATGCATTAGACGGAATGGTAGAACACGTAAAAGAAATTATGCGTGAACTAAAATTGCCATTTAGAGTTTTACGTTTATGCGGAGGTGATATGAGTTTTGCTTCGGCATTAACGTATGATTTTGAGGTGTTTTCAACGGCACAAGATCGTTGGTTAGAAATTTCATCAGTATCAAATTTTGAAACATTCCAATCTAATCGTTTAAAATTACGTTTTAAAGGAAAAGATGGTAAAACACAATTAGCACATACTCTAAACGGAAGTTCGTTAGCTTTGCCACGTGTTTTAGCGGGAATAATTGAAAATTATCAAACTCCTGAAGGAATTGTAATTCCTGAGGTATTGAGAAAATATACTGGTTTTGATATCATCAATTAAATTCACTTAATAAAACCTTAAAATGTACTAAAGTGGCAGAATTATTGCTATTTTAGTACATTGTTTTTTATGTCAAAATGAATAAAATAGTTTACATATTATTTTTTTTACTTTCTGGAACTATGTTTTCTCAAAATGAGTATTTGGGACAAAACTATTTTGACAGAGGAGAGTTTGATAAAGCGGTTTTAATCTATGAAGAGTTGTTAAAATCCTATCCTAATAATCCAGAATATTTTAAAAAAGAAATTTTGTGTCTGCAACAACTTAAACAGTTTGATAAAGCGGAGTTGTTTATAGGGAATAAACTTAAAAGAACGAATAGTCCAAATCTTTACATAGAATTAGGATATAATTTTCAGTTGCAAAAAAAGCAAGACAAAGCAGACAAGTATTATGAGGAAGCGATAAAAACAATAAATCAAAATCCAGGTAATGTATATCTTGTCGCAGTAACTTTTGAGCAGAAATCGTTGCTTAAACAAGCGATACAAGCCTACGAGTTAGGTGGGAAACTTAATCCTGAATTCAAGTTTGATTATCAGATTGCTTTATTACAAGGTCAATTAGGGAATTTAGAACTAATGACGGACAAATTGTTGGATTATAGTTATGTGAATCAAATGAATGTGCCTATAGTCCAAAATCAGATTTTGCGTTTTATGGCAGAAGATAATCAAAAGTTATTTACAGATTATCTGCGCAAGGCTTTATTACTGCGTACGCAAAAAAATCAAGATATTTTCTGGAATCAGTTTGTGAGTTGGTTTTTTGTTCAGCAAAAAGAGTATGGCAAAGCATTTATTCAAGAAAAAGCCATTTATAAAAGAAATCCTGAAAGCTTTTCGACAATTTTAGGATTAGCAAGATTGACTATAGATGAAAAGGAATATGATGCAGCTACGGAAATTTTGAATTTTGTATTGGCAAACACTAATGATGCGGGTTTAAAAATACAAACTAATTATCAGTTACTTACGATTCAAGTAGGCTTGGCAACGGCTAAAGATTATGAGGTTATAAACACTAAAATAGATGCATTGCTAAAAGAGTTTGGAACTGGCGCACCTACATTTCGATTGCAATTACTTAAAGCTAATTTTGAAGGTTTTTATCTAAATCATTTCGAAAACGCAAAGTCAATTTTAAATCATCTGATGGAACTTCCATTGAATGTTTATCAAATTGCTGAGGTGAAGTTAGAATTAGGGGATTTGTTGTTAACCAATCAAAAGTTTAATCAATCTATTATTTATTATGCTCAAGTACAAGATGATTTACCAAATGATGAGGTTGCAAATGAAGCAAGTCTAAAAATGGCTAAAGCGAGCTACTATAATGCCGATTTTGATTGGGCTCAAAAACAGTTTACAGTGCTAAAATCTTCTACATCCCAACTTATTGCAAACGATGCTATGCAAATGTTTTTGCTTATTTCAGACAATACCGTCGAAGATTCTACTCAGGTGGCGTTGAAAAAATTCTGTAAAGCAGATTTTTTAGCCTATCAAAATAAAGATTTGGAAGCGCTAGCAGCCTTTAAAGATGTTTTGTCACAGCACAAAGGACAAAGTATTGAAGATGAAACGCTGTTTAAAATTGCAAAACTGTATGAGAAATCAGCAGATTATACTAACGCAATTAATAATTACAAAGAAATTATCGATAAGCATTCGGAGGATATTTATATGGATGAAGCATTGTTTTTCTCTGCCGAGATTTACAGGAAATATCTTCAAGACGATGTTAAGGCTAAAGAATTTTACGAAAAAATTATTTTTAATCATAAGGATAGTATTTACTTTGTTGAAGCACAAACTAATTATAGGAAATTGCGGGGGGATAGTAATTTGTAGTGGTCAGTGTTCAGTCCCGAAGTTTCGGGATCAGTGTTCAGTAATTAGTAGGTAGTGTTCAGTCCCGAAGCTTCGGGATTAGTGGTCAGAAATCAGAAATCAGTATTAAAAATTAAGAATTTCAAAATTCTAAAATCATAAATCTAATATCTAAAATCAAAAATCTACAATGATAATATATAATGTAACGGTTAATGTTCACGAAAGTGTTCACGATCAATGGTTAGACTGGATGCAGAACAAACATATTGCTGAGGTAATAGCAACGGGGAAATTTTCATCAGCTAAATTGGTAAAAATATTGGTAGAAGAAGAAATGGGGGGAATCACTTATGCTGTGCAATATTTTACAGATAGTAAAGAAACATTGCAAAGATATTATGATGAAGATGCTCCACGTTTACAAGCAGAAGGAAGACAACTTTTTGGAGATAAAACATTGCCTTTTAGAACAGAATTAGAAGTGATTTCAGAATATTAATGAAAATGAATAGCGATATTCAATTATATAAAAAATCTAAGTTTTCTAAACAATGGATAAAGTAAAAGCAAAAAAACACCTTGGACAACATTTTCTAAATGATGAAAATATTGCTTCAAAAATAGCAGATGCGTTGACGCTTGAAGGGTATAATAAAGTCTTAGAAATAGGACCAGGAATGGGTGTTTTGACAAAATATTTGTTGGATAAGCCTATAGATACTTATGTGATTGAAATTGATACCGAATCTGTTGAATACCTCAAAACACATTATTTGAAACTATCTAACAAGATTTTATCCGAAGATTTTTTAAAATATGATTTAACTAAGGTTTTTGGGAATGAACCATTTTCTGTAATCGGTAATTTCCCATACAATATTTCAACGCAAATCGTTTTTAAAGTACTAGAGATGCGTGATCAAATTCCAGAGTTTGCAGGGATGTTTCAAAAGGAAGTCGCAGAAAGAATTTGTGAGAAAAAAGGAAGTAAAGCTTATGGTATTCTTTCGGTTTTAGCTCAAGCATTTTATGATACAGAATATCTATTTACAGTATCAGAACACGTTTTTACACCACCGCCTAAAGTTAAGTCTGGCGTAATGCGAATGCGTCGTAAAGAAAATTACAAATTACCTTGTGACGAGAAATTGTTATTTACTGTAGTAAAAACAGCCTTCAATCAAAGAAGAAAAACATTAAGAAATAGTTTAAAATCACTTAATTTATCGGAAAATTTGCGAGAAGGTAGTATCTTTGACCTCCGTCCGGAACAAATTTCGGTCGAACAATTCATAGAACTCACTCAAAAAATCGCAGCCGATGGAGTTTAAAATCAGCAAAGACCTCATATTAGAGTTAGAAAAACTTATTCAAAGTAAGAACGACCAACAATTGGAAGTATTGCTTAAGGATTTGCATCACGCTGATATTGCCGAGATTTTTGATCAATTAGATTTTGATGAGGCAACTTATATATTTAAGGTTTTAGATTCTGAAAAAACGGCGGAAATTCTTCTTGAACTAGAAGATGACGTTCGTGAAAACATCTTACGAGGACTTTCAGCAAAAGAGATTGCTGAGGAGCTGGATGAAATGCATACTGATGATGCTGCTGATATTATTGCTGAACTTCCTCAATCCAAAAAAGAACAAGTAATCTCTGAGCTAGAAGACGTTGAGCATGCAAAAGACATTGTTGAGCTTTTACGTTATGATGAAGATACCGCTGGTGGTTTGATGGGAAAAGAGCTTGTAAAAGTAAATGAAAACTGGAATGTTTTGACGTGCGTAAAAGAAATGCGTCAGCAAGCAGAGCATGTTGCTAGAGTTCATTCGATTTATGTGGTAGATGACGAAGATAGACTTAAAGGAAGGCTTTCACTAAAAGATTTATTAACTACTTCAACCAAAACACCTATTAGTGAGGTATATATCAAAAAAGTAGATTACGTAAAAGTGGATGCTAAAGACGTTGAGGTGGCACGTATAATGCAAAAATACGACTTGGAAGCTATTCCTGTTGTTGATGAATTAGGTAGGTTAGTAGGTCGAATTACCATCGATGACGTGGTTGATGTAATTAAGGAAGAAGCCGATAAGGATTATCAGTTGGCTGCGGGTATCTCACAAGACGTAGAAGCAGATGATAGTATTTTACAATTAACACGAGCACGATTACCTTGGTTGGTTTTAGCTTTGCTTGGAGGATTTGTGAGTGTGAAAGTTTTAGGTTTGTTTGAACCTGCTATGGAGTCTCATAAAGCTTTGTTTTTCTTTACGCCTTTAATTGCCGCAATGGGGGGTAATGTTGGAGTACAATCTTCTGCTATTATTGTACAAGGTTTAGCAAATAATTCTATTAGTGGGACAATTTTACAAAGGCTTTTAAAAGAGCTTTCTCTTAGCCTTTTGAATGGTTTAATACTTTGTGCTATATTACTCTTAGGAAGTTATTATTTATTAGGGTTCGAAATTCATATTGGACTTACTGTAACCGCAGCTTTATTGTCTGTTATAGTAATTGCCTCTTTAATAGGTACTTTTATTCCTATTATTTTGAATAAATATGGGATAGACCCTGCTCTTGCAACAGGGCCATTTATTACAACTAGTAATGATATTCTAGGGATATTAATTTATTTTACTATTGCTCGAATTATTTTAGGATTTTAATCACCCATTACTTTTAAAAATCTCTCTAAACTGATAGAATATTCTTTCTATGAGT